>DZCT01000610.1 GCA_022736535.1 Desulfatirhabdium butyrativorans
GTCGATGCGGCAGTGATAATATCCGTAAAAACGGTCTGACAAAGACAGTCCGTCAGCAAATTCATTGTAAAAATTGTAATTTTTACAGTACTATAGATCTGAAATCGTCAGAACGTGAGTTACGTCAGCAGATTGCGGATAATCTGTATTCGGAACGTCTCTCACAACATGCGATTGCAAGGACGCTCAGGATGAGTCGGACAACGATCCGGAAGAATTTAAAAAAAAAGTGATATTGCCGATAGCTGAAACCTTAACACCTCTGAAAGAACGCCCTATTTCGGAAACGGATGAAATGTGGTCTTACGTCGGAAAAAAGGAGAACCCCGTATGGACATGGCTGGCATTGGAACGTCAGACACGGCGTATTGTCGGAATCGCTTTCGGAGACCGTTCGGCAGAAACATGCCGGAATTTATGGAAATATCTTCCTTCTGATTATTGTAAACGCGCTGTCTGTTATACGGATTGTTGGGAAAGTTATTCATCGGTTCTTCCTTCAGAACGTCATCGGGCAGTAAGAAAAGAAAGCGGCGAAACGGCGCATATTGAACGTTTCAACAATACGTTGCATCAGCGTTGTGCCAATCTGGTCAGAAAAACGCTTTCTTTCAGTCGTGATGAGGAATTTCATGAAAAACGTATCCGTCATATGGCAAGCATCATGACCGGCATCGTCTGCCGGGCAACATCCGAACGGGCAGGATCGGGAAGATACGCTCCGGCTGCCCTGTCACGGATGCTTCGTCAGCCGGATATCCGATGGGAATTTCTCCTCTGCTCCGGTGTCAGTCATATTCCGAAGAGCTTCGGAACTGATAGGGGAACCCCTGCTCCCGACGATTCGGAAAAAAGCGTTCCGGAAATACGGAACGGATATCGGAAGTCCGCAGAATGAAGGATAAAAAGACTGACGGATTCATCACGGGACAGTCAGCGGTATTTCTTATTCCGATCACTCCGGTTGTCACCGTTCCGGCAGGATCCGTGTTTCAGATGCCGGATCCGCAACTGACGGAGCGGAGCGGAACGGATTGAAAAAACAGCGCAGAAAATCAGGCTGCTGTCCGAAAAAACCGCCGGAAAATCACGCATATCCTGCCGGACAGGAAACTGCCCTGATTCTTCCTATACGGTTCCGGGTCTGTCATCCTGCTATCCGGATCCGATGCGTCCCGGCTGACAGTCTCTATTGCCGCCCCGCTTTTTCGGAAAAGCGGCTGGGATTTCCGGGAAATTACGGGTAATCAGCCGGATCAGGTGCAATCAGAATATCCGGTACGGGAACGGAAAAAAATGCGTGAAAGATTTTTTTCCGGGTCATACCTGTGTTTCCCAGAAAATCGGCATCCGGGGAGGCGGGGAAGTAACCGCCGTTACCGGCAGCGCACACCTTCATGTCTGTTCTCACAGAACCGGACTTTCTGTCACAGCACTCAGATATGAGGGAGAGGAGAATTCCCGTTATCCTGCCGCTTCCGATCCGGCATGGCGGACGGAAGATACTGTCAGGGCATACTCTCTGGGATAGCTCATCGGGGTTTCCGTTCATGACCGGAAACCGTATGAGGGGTGGGACACACTGACCGGGCAGCGCGGTGACGGAGGATCGGAAAGGACTCCGATTCCGAGCCTGCCGACCGGGCATTGTCTCCTCCCGCATCCCGGACAGCGGCAACGGATGAACAACAGACTTCCCGCGGTTACCGTCGGAAGCCTGATCGGAAAACCGGAAGCCGGATGCCTTTTCCTATTCATCCTGCGCTTTTCCTGTCAGACGGGATATGATCTCCGCCCATGTCCCATCGCCCCAGTATGGGATGTCGGACGCTTTCCGAACCCCTTCTCTGCCGGAACATCAACCCATCTCTCTCCTGTGATGAGAATCCGCACAATCGTGTTGATGATAGCCCGAAACGGTGCATGGGGGACGTCCCTTTTCCGTTTTTGGCGGGGCAGGGGGAGAAGGAACTCTATGATTTCCCATTCGGAGGCTGTCCAGACCGCAAAATTTGCCCTGCATGGTACGCTCCTCCCTGCCAGACACTATGCAATATGCTAAAAATATTGTAAATGGGTTTTTGGGATACGTTCATGGATAACTTGGCTAAAATCAGCGTGGGAATGCACATCGTGAAAAAATACTTCATAAAAACAGGCGTGAGCATCTCCGGCGTTTTATTGGCGATATAAATGCTGATACAAAGTTCGGCGATCAGCAGAATATCCATGATGACCACGATGATTATTTTTTGAAAGTTCATTTTTTCTCCTTGATAAGTACTATGACTCAAATATTTCAATCTTTATTTGCAACCGAACTGATTATA
>DZCT01000611.1 GCA_022736535.1 Desulfatirhabdium butyrativorans
CCCTTATGATTTCTTTCTGTTTTGAATAAGACAGGGACTCGACGCACAGATCGAAAGTGCCTCTGTAGCTGAAATCGTTATCGCCGAGAATAACCGGATTGCTGTTCAGAACTACAGCCAGATCAGGCTTGCGGATAGCGGTTTTGCGGGGAAGCGCCAGTCTGAAACCGAATTCAAGCCCGATCATTTTGGCTGCCGGAAAATTTTCGAGAAACTGATGTAGCAGGACAAGAAACCACTGATACACTTTTGAGCCTCTGAAATCGGTCACGGGTTTTTCCTCTAAATATCCGTTGTTCCATTCATAACTGCCATCCGGATGGCTGTAATAATTTTCCCAGTATTCTTCTTCGGATACATAACGCCCGTCTTGGGATACAGTTTTTTCATCTTTTTCATCGCCGATATGAGAGGTATCTTCGGGATTCTTTTTAAGAAGATGCAATATGCGCATGGTTTCACATCCTTTTCTGAACGGTTCTGAGGACATACAGCCGAAAATCTGTTCTGTCCGCTTCAATGCCGACCTTTGCGGTCTTCTTTGCGGTTCAACTTGGAGCATCGGTAAATTTCTATAAAAATACAAGCTTTTCAGAGGGTTGATCGAAATGACAAAAAACTCAGTTTGTAGCGGTGTGAGGTTTATTTTCAAGAATACTTATTAATATACTGATCCAATTTTGGTTTTTTGCCGCAGACTCACACAGACTGACACAGACAGATATCCGAAAACGGAATACGCATACATGCAGAAAGTGTGCCGTAAAAAAACCGAAGTCGGATCACTATATATAAATATAACGCATTTTTTTGTTATTTGCAATAATGGAAAAATAGTGGGAAAAATGGTGGGGAAAACCTACTATTTTTTGGGGGTGAGGGGTTCGGGGGGCAGTCCTCCGATGTCATCTCATACAAATATCTTTTGACTTTCAATTCAATAAGATTTATACATAAAAATTTTGCGGCATTCGGTTGTTTCTCGCAGAGAGCGCAGAGAAACATTTTCGGTAGTGGTGTAGAAGAGGTGACGGAACCTTCCGCTGTCATTCTGAGCCGCAGCCCTGAGCGCAGCGAAGAATCTCTTATTATAACAGTGTATTACAGAAACAGAGATTCTTCACTTCGTTCAGAATGACACTCCGAAATCACCTATTCTCCGCGTTCTCTGCGTCCTTTGCGAGAAATAAGAGCGGGAAACAAAAAAAACTTATGACGAATGATGGCAGGCAAATGAGAAATTTCAGACATCTTTATCCTTTCCGGTCCCATTATGCGGACAGGAACGGACTTAAATATCATTACATAGACGAGGGGAGCGGCGAGCCGGTGCTGATGCTTCACGGGAATCCCACCTGGTCATTTTATTTTCGGAATGTGGTCAAAGCGCTTTCGCCGCAGTTTCGGACTATTGTTCCGGATCACATCGGCTGCGGTCTTTCCGACAAGCCGGACACACAAACCTATGATTTCCGACTTAAAAGCCGTGTGGATGATCTTGAATATCTGATGGATGATCTTGATCTGAAAAAAAATATCACGCTGATTGTGCATGACTGGGGCGGCATGATCGGAATGCTTTACGCGCTGAGGCATCCGGAGAAGATCAGCCGCATTGTCATTATGAACACCGCCGCGTTTTTTCCGCCCGTGAAAAAAGGGCTTCCGCTACGGCTCCGCTTTATCCGAAATCTCACATCTCTTGCCGCCCCGCTGGTGCTTGGCTGCAATCTTTTTGCTTACAGCGCCTTGTATATGGCATCCCGCAAAGGGCTTTCCCAAGAGGTGAAAGCCGGACTTATATCTCCTTATAATTGCCCGAAAAACAGAATCGCCACCCTTGCCTTTGTTCAGGACATTCCGGTCTGTCCGAAAGATTCCAGTTACAGCCTTGTGAAATATGCGGATGAAAATCTGCACAAACTTTCGGACATTCCCATGCTGATCTGCTGGGGCAGGCATGATTTTGTTTTTGATGCGGACTATCTCGCCGAGTGGCAGCGGCGTTTTCCTCATGCGGAAGCGTATCTGTTTTCAGATGCGGGGCATTATGTGCTTGAAGATGCAACCGCGGAAATTATATCGTGTATTATGAAGTTTTTGGACTGAGCAGCATCGCAGATGCGTCATATTTGTAGGGAGAAGTTTTTCAGCGCATCTGAAAAAAGCAGGTTTGACAATGATTAAAATTATGGTATAAAAACATAAAGCAACAGGCGGCGGGGGCCTAACCCCCAATGGCATTAAGTTAAGAGAAAAATACAGCGGAAATGCAGGTCGGGGTGAGCCTGCGAACCCCGACATCATCCGGCAGGTGTTGGGGTTCGCA
>DZCT01000612.1 GCA_022736535.1 Desulfatirhabdium butyrativorans
ACTTACAAAATAAAGAGTTCTTCTACACATAGTTCAGTCTCCTTCCAAACCTAACACAAAGTTCAGCCGTGTGAGTCCGCTGGTAGAGTAGAGCCTTGCTTAGGCGTTCCATGCTCAGGATTCCGGTTTTCCGGCAAGTTCACTCTGCCGGTGTCTGCTATCCTGATTACGGTCAGTTTCGTCTCAGCCCCCTCGTCAAACCGTGCATGAAGTTTTCCCTCACACGGCTTTCCGACAGACTTCATCTCAGGCGTTCACAGGATTTATCAGCTTCAGCAGTCTGACAGGGGAAAGCAGTCCGTATTCTTCAGTCAGGCGGCTTAATCCTCTGTTGCAGGAGAGTCTGCACTTTCGCTGACTCTTCCCTGCAAAGTGTCTGTAAAACTTTCGTTCCATGTAGTACTCAAGGTTTTCGCAGCTCTTACGGAGATAGCTGACTTTCGGCATATGGAAATAATTCAACCATCCGCGTATCATAAGGTTGATGTCTTTGACAACATTCTCTGTTGCATAATGCCGACATCCTCTGAAATACGTCCTCAGTTTCTCCCGTAGTTTGTTCTCTGATTTCTTGGAAGGTCTGACATTCCGGTATTTCCGGTTATGATTATACAGGCTTCGGTCGTGACGGAATGTAAATCCGAGAAAGTCAGACGCTTCTTTGTAAGCATTGACCTGATGACTCTTTTCACCGTTAAGCGTCACTTCCATCCGGTTGAGTATATCCTTCAGTTTTCCCACGATATACGCCGGTATTGTTTTGCCCATCAGTATAAAGTCATCTGCGTATCGCACTATCTTAATCCCCGCCTGCCTGAAAATTCCACCTTCCTTGTTGGTTATTCTGTCCAACAGGTGAAGATAGATATTCGCTAACAGAGGTGAGATAACGCCACCCTGCGGAGTCCCTTTCTTATTCTTCCTTCCCCCGTGTATCCTTCCGTTTTCACAAATCGGTGTTTTCAGCCACATCTTTATCGGATGCAGAGCTTTTCTGTCGCTGACCCTCATTCCGATCAGTTTCATCAGTTTGTCATGGGGTATGGTGTCAGAATAAGCGGTTATGTCCGCGTCAAAGACCTCTGCTGCTCCGTTTTTCAGATTTTCCTTTATCCGGGATACAGCGTCCTTTGCACTTCGTTTCGGACGGAATCCATAGGTACTGTCTTCAGAATCTGCCTCGAATATCGGCTCAATGACCAATTTGCAGGACATCTGAACAACCCTGTCTTTGACTGTGGGGATTCCCGACGGGCGCAGTTTACCGTTTGCTTTCTCAATGTACACCCGAAGTACCGGAGACGGTCTGTAAGTTTCTGCTCTGAGTTCTTCGGCAATTTCCTGTACAGACTTCTCAGTTCCGTTTCTTTCTATTTCCTCAAAGCTTACTTTGTCTGCACCCGAACTACCGTTCTTCGCCTTTACCCTCCTGTATGCTTCCCTCAGAAATCTTACTGAACACACCTTGTCATACAGCACATAAAAACGGAAATCTTTTTCCTGTTTGGCTTTCCGATACAGTTTCCGCTGAAAATCTCGTACCCTTTCCGTATCTGTCATCCGACATTCCGGTTCCGTTTGTAGGATTTCATCCAATCCGAAAGTACTCCTTTTCTTTGAAAACATGTCTGAAGTAATGCCCCTTCGCTCCTGGCGGGTTATGTTGTCCCGTCTCTCTTCACTACTATGAGCATATCCGACTTCTCCGGCGACTGCATGTCATTTCGGAGTCGCCATTACAGACAGACATTCCGATTTCATCTTTGCTGCCGGAGACCTCCCGTGTTCATACCGCTGCCCTTTGTCAGCACGCCGCCGGTTCCAACTCCGACAGTCTCTGTACGGTGCATTTCATCATTTCTTCCCGCACAATTTCAGACTTCACCTTCAGTTGAGAGGCTCGCCGACTGCTTTCTTAACCTAACGAAGCTAATCCGTTCACTTTCGTTACGGCTTGCTGACTGCTCCGGGAAGCTTCAACCTGACACGTCGCCGTGTAAGCTGTTCCCTTCACTTCCGATGTGAATGACGAATTCATCGGGACGGACTTTCACCGACTGGTAACGGTACGCCTCACGGCGCACCAACTGATGGTTAGGATTTGTTTATGTTACCATTCAATTATTGAGATACAGGTTGTGTCGCCCTTTCTCTTGCACTCACCGTTTTCATGCCACATTTTTGCATAGTGATTACAGTTTTTTGGTTTGAATTTTTTTACAAGGGCAGAAGTCATACCAAAATCAAATTCGCAGGGATAAAATGAACTATACTAAAACGACTTTGATTTTTTATGGCATATTTTTTGATCATATGTTATAT
>DZCT01000150.1 GCA_022736535.1 Desulfatirhabdium butyrativorans
TTGTTTTTTTTATCAGACATGATTATCATAACAACCTCTGCTTCTCCGGTCGGAATATAGTCCGGCAGTCTGACATCAATGTGAATCTGACGACTTTTAGGAATAGTCCATGTTTGTCTGATCGTTTCCATTCTTTTATCTCTCGTTTAAAGTTGTTTCATCTTCCGAAATTGATTCCGCCTTCAACGTTTGCATGATCGCCGACAACGCCGATTTGTTGTTTATCATTCATACTTTTATCTGATTCAGAATCAGGATTGAAGGATTTTATAAGGATTGAAGGATAATAGCAACATCTTTCAATCCGTCATCATCCTTTCATCCTGATTCAGACATGATGACAAGTTCTGTTTAAATCAGCCAGCATTTTCATAACTGTATCACGCAGCGTTTTTATTTTGTTTTTGCAGACATCAAAAATTACTTCGGCATCAATTTTGAAATAGTGATGACCGATTATATCCCGCATTGCCTTTGCTCCTTTCCAATTGACTTCGGGATATTCGGAAAGAAGCGAACCTTTTGTAACCTTATCAAGATTTTTAAGATTTTCTCCTATAGCAATCAGTTGCATACATATCGAATCAAGCTTTTCCATTCCGGCAGGAGAATGAGTAAAATCTTTTACCTCTTTCACAGGCATAAAACGATACAGAATCGTGTCTGCTGATTCCAATATCTGAGTCAGAATTTCCCGGACAAGCTCTTCATCATACATAGACAGCTTCCTTTTCGATTCTGTTTTTAAGAAACAAGTTCATTTCTTTACGGAATCGGACAATATCAACTTTTTTTCCGAATTCTTTTTCCAAGTCTGTTTTTATACATCCGAGAATAAACAGATCAGGTTCTTTCTGCTCCACGACAATATCAACATCGCTTTTTTCATCAGAGATTCCTTTTGCAACAGAACCGAATATTCCGATTCTTGCAAAACGGTATTCTTCCTGATGTTTTTCTTTATAATCATGCAATATATTTAATATTTCAGAACGATTCATAATAAATAATTTCCTCCGCTATTTTCAGATTATCACACATTATTCTGTCAATCAAATAAAAAAAGGATTGGCGCACTTTCGCACACCAATCCTTTATAATTTAAAAAATCAAACTCTTACAGCAGGAACGGAACCATCAGCAGAGCAACAACATTGAGAATCTTGATCATCGGGTTGACTGCGGGACCGGCTGTGTCTTTGTAGGGGTCGCCTACGGTGTCACCGGTTACAGCAGCTTTATGAGCATCGCTGCCCTTGCCGCCCAGATGTCCGTCTTCAATGTATTTCTTTGCATTGTCCCATGCCGCGCCGCCTGTTGTCATGGAAATGGCAACAAACAGACCCGTAACGATACTGCCGATCAGCAGACCGCCGAGTGCAACTTTGCCCAGCAGAAGTCCGACCAGAACCGGAGCAACAACCGGAAGCAGTGCGGGAACAACCATTTCGCTCAATGCAAACTTTGTTACGATGTCAACACATGCGCCGTAATCGGGTTTGCCCGTGCCTTCCATGATTCCCGGGATTTCACGGAACTGACGGCGAACTTCGTCAACAACTGCGCCGCCGGCATTTCCGACCGCTTTCATGGCAATAGAAGCAAACAGATACGGCAGAAGACCGCCGATGAAAAGGCCGATGATAACATTCACATCGCTCAGATCGAATTTGATCTCCGTTTTCGAGCCTTGCAGACCGAACTCTTCCACGTAACAGGCAAAAAGAACCAGTGCGGCAAGACCGGCAGAACCGATAGCATAACCTTTGGTAACTGCCTTTGTGGTGTTTCCGACAGCATCGAGCGGATCGGTTACAGCGCGGACGCTTTCATCCATTCCTGCCATTTCAGCAATACCGCCGGCGTTATCGGTAATAGGACCGTAAGCATCAATTGCAATCACCATACCGGTCATGGAAAGCATTGCCATAGCAGCCATCGCAATACCGTAGAGACCTGCAAAATGATGGGCAATGCCGATACCGGCACAGATGGTCAGAACCGGAGCGGCAGTCGCCTGCATACTGACAGCAAGACCAGCGATGATGTTTGTTCCGTGACCTGTGGAAGATGCATCAGCAATGCCTTTCACGGGACCGTATTTGCCTGTGTAATATTCTGTCACAATAACGATAACAACGGTCAGAATCAGTCCGACCAATGTCGAGTAGTAAATTTCCATCGGGGTAATGTTCGGAATCCCGACCATGAGCTTCTTACATGCAACATAGAATACCAGCGCAGCGATAATGGCCGAACCGAACATGCCTTTGTAAAGAGCGCCCATGATGTAATCGTCTTTGGCGCCGAGTCTTACAAAGAAAATAGCAATCATAGATGCAACGATGGAAATTGCGCCCAGAACAAGCGGAAACTCTGTTGCCATAGCGACTTTGGGGAAAAGCAGATTTCCCAGCAGCATTGCGGCAACTGCCGTTACAGCGTAGGTTTCAAAAAGGTCAGCAGCCATACCGGCGCAGTCGCCGACGTTATCGCCCACGTTGTCTGCGATAACAGCGGGGTTTCTCGGATCATCTTCAGGAATACCGGCTTCAACTTTACCTACAAGGTCAGCACCCACGTCAGCGCCTTTGGTGAAGATACCTCCGCCGAGCCGTGCGAAAATGGAAATGAGACTTCCGCCGAAGCCCAGTGCAACCAATGCCCCGACTGCCTCTTTAGGCATAACACCCATGGTTTTTGTCAGCACAGTGTAGAAACCGGCGACAGCGGTCAGCGCAAGACCTGCAACCATCATGCCTGTAACCGAACCGCCTTTGAACGCAAGGCTCAGACCCGCAGCCAGTCCGCCTTTTGAAGCTTCGGCAGTTCTGACGTTGGCAATAACCGATACGCGCATTCCCACATAACCGGCTATAAAAGAAGCCACAGCGCCGATAATAAAACCCACGGCGTTTTTGCTGCCGAGGAAGACGGCAATAATGACGGCAAGAATAATGCCCACAACTGCCATACTCTTCATCTGACGGTTCAGATATGCCATTGCGCCTTCCTTAATGGCGGCGGCAATTTTCTGCATTTTTTCATTTCCGGCCGGAGCGGATTTTACGATTCCGGCAATAATAATAGCAAACGCTACGCCGATAAGCCCGACAACCGTGCAGAAGAACGGCAGGTTGTTCAATACTGTTTCCTTCATTTTTCCTCCGTTTAAAGGTTAAATCATAATGCTCTTAGTACAGTTAAAAAGGTTCATTCCTTCCTTTGCACCTTTACAAAGGACAGTTACCACCGCGTCCCGGACATTTGCAAGCATAAGTTCCAGAAGTTTTTTTTCTTCGCCGGTAAATTTTCCCAGAACATAATCCGCGGTATTGATTTCCTTGCCGGAACGCCCGACGCCGATGCGGATACGGATAAAATCGCCTCCGCCGAAAGCGTCTGTCAACGATCTGACACCTTTGTGTCCGCCATCTCCTCCTTTCTCTTTGATTTTTATTCTGCCGAAAGCAAGGTCTATATCATCATGAACGACAAGTATATCCTTGCCTGATATCCTGAAATAGTCTGCAATACGCCGCGCCGGAAAGCCGCTCAGATTCATATAAGACTGGGGCTTTGCCAGAATTACTTCTCTGTCTTCTATCTGTCCGCGTCCGATCAGCGCGTCAAATTTCTTTTTGTCAAAAGGAATGGAATAATATGCCGCCAATTCATCTGCCGCCATGAATCCGATGTTATGGCGTGTGTCTTTATAAGCGTCTCCCGGGTTTCCCAGTCCGACGATCATCCGCAGGCTTTTCTCTGACATAAACTCAGCTTATCTTGTGGTGTCGGCTTAGGTTTTTCAATCCGGCACGTTATTCTTCGGCAGCAGCAGCTTCTTCTTCGCCGCCCTCGGCAGCCCCGGCAGTTTCATCCGCGCTGCTCTTGGGACTCAGTATCGTCAATACCGTAAAGTTGACGTCTGCCGGAATATCCATGTCCGCTTCCCGGGGAATATCATTCACATGGACAGAATCGCCCATATCAAGATCGGTAATATCAATTACAATTTTGTCCGGAATCGCATTCGGGAAACAGTAAACTTCCAGCTCGCGGCGGATAATCTGCAACATGCCGCCCAGTTCGACGCCTTTTGATTTTCCTTTGGTTACCACGGGAATTTTAACAGAAACTTTCCGGTCCATTGAAACTTCATAGAAATCCGCGTGTAAAAAGCGGTCTGAAACCGGATGCACCTGAAGTTCTTTAATCATTGCCGGCCGGGTATCTGTTTTATCTCCGAGATCAATAGATATATTTGTAAGGCTCTGTCCGATTTTTCCTTTTTTCAGCCACAGTTCCAGTTCTTTTGTATTTACCGACAGCATGAGCGACTCTTTTCCCGGACCGTAAAGAATTGCCGGTATCATGCCGCTGTTTCGCAGTTGACGCGCCGGACCTTTGCCTATAGCTGTTCTCATCGTTGCTTTCAATTCAAGTAATTCCAAAAATCGTTCCTCCTCCGCACTGTCACCCTGTCTATTAAAAATATATAAAAATATAAAATAACTGTAACAGATTTGACAACTTTTGAAAAGCTGTCAAATCTTTTTATACAAAGTTCTTATACAAAAAGAGACGTTACCGAGTCGCCCCGGTGGCTCCGGATGATTGCCTCTCCGACCAGATTCGAGATGGTCAGCACTTTTATTTTACTGCAAGCCGAAGCCTTGGTGTTTAAAGGAATGGTGTCTGTCACCACCAGACTTTTCAAGGGCGATTCCGTCAGCCGGTCAATTGCCGGTCCCGAAAGTACGGGATGGGAAACACAGGCATGAACTTCTTTTGCCCCTTTCCCCACGAGCGCGCCGGCGGCTTCGGTCAGCGTGCCGGCAGTATCTGCCATATCATCTAAAATAATAGCCGTTTTTCCCTCGACATTGCCGATAACTGCCATTGCTTTTGCCTCATTGGGCATATCCCTTCGTTTGTCAATAATGGCAAGCCCTGCATTCAGACGTTTTGCAAAAGCTCTGGCTCTTTCCACACCGCCGGCATCCGGAGAGATAATCACCGCGTCGGAGCCGAAACTGGATTTCATGTAATTGAGCAGCACCGGCGTTGCATAGAGATTGTCCACAGGGATGTTGAAAAAACCCTGTATCTGTCCGGCATGAAGATCCATCGTAATCACCCGGTCCGCGCCGGCAACAGTCAGAAGATCAGCCACTAATTTCGCGCTGATAGGGACCCGGGGCGTGACTTTTCTGTCCTGACGCGCATAACCGTAATAGGGCATGACGGCTGTGATTCTTCTGGCAGAAGCCCGTTTGAGCGCATCTATCATCAGAAGGAGTTCCATCAGATTGTCATTGACCGGCTGACAGGTGGACTGAATAAGGAAAACATCTTTCAGCCTTACATTTTCATGAATCTCCACCTGCGTTTCGCCGTCGCTGAAGCGTTTCAGTTTGACACCGCCCAGAGGCATTTGCAGGTATTCAGATATTTTCTGAGCCAAAGCAGGGTTTGAACTTCCTGAAAATATAACAAGATCATTTTTCATTTACATACCGTTTTTTTATCCACGAATGCACACGAATTTCCGCACGAATATAGTTTATATAAAATTATCAAGAAGTTTTCATTCGTGTTCTTCTGTTCGTGAACTGTTTGTGTTCATTCGTGGCTGAATTCCGCGAATGAACACGAATTTCCGCATGAATATAATTTATATAAAATTATCAAGAATTTTTCATTTGTGTTCTTCTGTTCGTGAATCATTTGTGTTTATTCGTGGCTGAACAACAGCACTCTGATCTGGCTGGGGCGGGAGGATTTGAACCTCCGGATGCAGGAACCAAAATCCTGTGTCTTACCGCTTGACGACGCCCCAAAAAATGATGATGTCAAAATTTAAACACAGACGGCGCCCGGATTTTTTTATCCTCCGGTACCGGAAAATGAAATCCGATCCTGCTCTTGATCCGCAGGATTCAAAACAGAAATTCCCATATACACTTAAATTAACATATCAGCAACAAAAATTTTCCACTTTTTATTTTGGGAAAAATTTCGTTTTGCCGCTTCGGCACCTTCGGCATCGGAAAAAAGCCCGAAAACAGCAGAACCGCTGCCGGACATCAGCGCGCCTCGGGCGCCCTGTTCACAAAGCAATGATTTTATTGTTGCAATCTCAGGATACAGTGATGCTGTCACCGTCTCCAAATCATTGCACAGATGATGTTCGGGATTAAATGTCCGGTCTTTAAAAGATGCTTTTATAATTTTTTTTTTACACGTTGTCAATCCTAATTTGAGATTTTTGTAAACTGACGCGGTTGACACGCTGAATCCGGGATAAACCAGCAGCACTTTAAAGGATGAAAGTGTTTTATATATTTCAAGTTTTTCACCGATTCCTGTGGCGATTGCCGGTTTTCCGAAAATAAAAAAAGGGACATCAGCGCCGAGCTTCAGTCCCATTTCCATGAGTTTTTCACGGGAAAAGGGAAAGCCGTAATGCTGATTCAGTCCTGAAAGAACCGTTGCCGCGTTGCTGCTGCCCCCGCCGAGTCCCGCGCCGGCAGGAATATTTTTTTCAATGAAAATATCCATGCTGCCACGGATGCCTGCATGTTTTAAAAAAAGACTGGCGGCTTTGTGGGCAAGATTGCTTTCGTCTGAGGGAACATCAGGCGCATCGCAGAAAACGCCTATTTTCTGTGAGCGGGAATCCGCATCGAAAATCAGGGTGATCGTGTCGTAAAGACTGACCGCGCACATCAGCATACAGAGTTCGTGATAGCCGTCAGGTCTTTTTCCCGTCACCGCCAGAAACAGATTGATTTTTGCTGGAGAAAGTAATTTCATGGTGTATCAATCATACTTGTTAATTTAATTCACACTCGCTCCGGATCGCTGCTGTAAAACGGCCCGTGTTAAAACAGATAAACCCGTTTTACTGTCCGTTGTTGTAGAACGGGTTTCAAACCCGTTTTACTGTTGACGTTGTTGTAGAACGGGTTTCAAACCCGTTTTACTGTCCGGTTTTTTAGAGTGATGATGCACTGCAAAAAACGCTCCGCTTATTTTTGCACTCCGGAGAATGAAAATAGAGCGCAGCGATTTTTCGCACTGCAAAAAACGCTCCGCTTATTTTTGCACTCCGGAGAATGAAAATAGAGCGCAACGATTTTTCGCACTGCAAAAAACGCTCCGCTTATTTTTGCACTCCGGAGAATGCGGCAAGCCGCAGGGCAAAAATCGCCTCTGCCATACCGGCTTTGTGATCTCCGTTCACATCAACAATGCCGACAATGCCGGTAACAGCGTAATCCGCTCGGATTCCGGCATGATCTGCCCCGGAGAGATTTCTCATCACAATGACCGCATCCCTCAGATTTACCGCTCCGTCGCCGTTGATATCTCCTTGAATCGGATCAGCATATTTGTAAAATCTGCCTATCACGGGTGAAGATATATTTCCGTTCTTATCTTTCGCGTAAACAGCGGCGGTATAAGCGCCGTAAGCTGAAAAATCCTCATAAACACCTTCATATCTCTCAAAAACGGAATTGTAAACAAGTTCGGTGTCCGGCAGAACTGTAGCCGTATTTTCCAAAGGATTCAGAGAGATGGGCGGCATGACAACCGCCCAGACCTTGGCGATAGTACCTGTGCTGCTTACATCTTTCGCCCATATTGTCGCGGATGAAGATTCCGCCAATTTCTGATCCGGAAAAATCGTCCCGATCACCGGGGTATCATCTGCCAGCATGATGCCGGATCCGATAACACATTGCCGCGCCAGCGCTCCGTCAGCATCGTCATTGCCGATACCGTTGCCGTTGTCATCCATTTGGGGCATCTGGTCTTTGCACTGGAAAGACGCCGATTTCTTGGCATGAACAAAAGCATCCCGGACAGTTTCGCCGTTTGCAATGCCCCGCCAGAAGTATCCGGAAAAAGAAACCTCTCCCTGAGAAAGAAAATACGCGGGCTGATTTTTACCGCTGCCGGAAATAAGAATCCGTTCTTTTCCTTCCGGCGGACGGAGATATTCAAGAAAACTGCCGGACTGATCTGCATCATAAATGAAAATGACCCTGCCCGCAATCTTTTTCTGAAGCGTGTCTGTCAGAGCGGACAGATCAGATGCTGACAGGGTTTCGTTTTCCCTGACCGTAAATTTGCCTGATTCGCCTTTCCCTGCAAGATACAGCAACATATCCTGTGTGTCTGCCGCGCCCCATTCCTCAAGGGCACACCTGATATTGTCCGATGTCGGAAGCGCATCCCAGCCTTCCGAGCTTGTCTCAGGATTCATAACATAAATATCTTCATCCGAATAGCCCTGAAAACGGAGGGCATTGTATGCAGTTTTCCCCATGTTTGCCAATGCGGGCTTCATATCCGAAGGCGATTCTCCGAGAACAATCACGGCTCTGCGCCGCAGGGGACTTTCGACTGAAACTGTTGTCAGCTTGGGAACGGCAGTGTTCCCGATGCGGTCTTTCGCATAGACAGCGATCTGATAAGTTCCCCGTATGTCAAATCCGCTGTACTCCGCTTTCCACCGGTTATTCTCCCGGGGCAGAAAATCAACCCGGGGCAGTTCGTAAACCGGATTGCCCGACACGCTCTGCCGGTAATCCGGCGGGCGGATGACTGCCCAGACGCGGGCAATGCCGTCCGGGTCTGCTACTTCAGCATACAGTGACGCGGCATTTTTCCCGGTGACGGTCTGTTCCGGCGATATGAGGCTGATAATCGGAGATCTGCTGTCCGCAGCGCTCGGTATGTTGCCGATATAGCCGATATAAATGCTCCCCGCCAGAATTTCATCTTGGGATTCGTTTCCTGTTCCGTTGCCGTCTGCATCCAAAAGCGGATGCTGCTTTTCTGTAAGAATGCTCATGGCATTCCGGGCGGTTTCAAACGCGTCTTTTACAGAATAGCCGCTGAAAATATGAGACCAGAAATAGGTGGAAAAAGAAACAGAACCCTGTGTCACAAAATAGGCAGCTTCGCCGGGGGATGTGCTGGCGACAATCATGCGTTTTTTGCCGCTCGGCGCCGTGAGAGAAGAGAGAAACGAGCCGGATCCGCAGGCATCGTAAACCGCAATGACATTGCCGGAGATATGGGTCTGCGCCGTATTCAGCCATGAACCGAGTTCGGCTGCGGAAAGCGTTTCTTTATTATTGACGCGGAAGCTGCGGTCTCCGCCGTGATCCACAAGATAAAGAACAAGATTTTCCGCGTCTTTTGCCCATTCAGTGATTGCATGTTGCAAATTCGCTTTGGTCGCGTCGCCGTCCGCATCGTCAGGTTCGCCGTTTCGGTCCAAATCAAGGTCTGTATCCGATGTGAGGTAGTATATGCTTTCTTTTGTAAAACCCCGATAGACCAGGGCGCGGTAAGCAAAATTGGCAGTCATCTCAGTGGCGTCCCAGAGATTATTCCAGTCGCCGGGTCCGCCGCCTGCGAGAATGACGGCTTTGCTGTTTCTCAGCAGTGTGACATTTTTGAATGCCTGAATGCGGTGATTGTCGGTGTCGGCAATGTAAACAGTGCCGTCCGAAATGACAGCGACTCCTGCCGGATAAATCATCTGCCCGGGAAAACTGCCTTTTTCTCCCCATGATGCAAGAAATTGTCCGTCCGGGGCGAACTTCTGAATGCGGTGGTTTCCCAAATCCGTTACATACACATTATCGCCGTGAACCGCAATGCCGTAAGGCAGATTCAGTTTCTGATTTTCATTGCCGTCCCATCGGAGAAGAAATTCTCCCTCAGCCGTGAATTTCTGAATGCGATGATTCCGCACATCCGCCACATAAACAAAGCCTTTGTCATCCACCGCGACATCATGGGGATTGTCAAACTGACCGTCTCCGCTGCCCTTGACGCCCCATTTTCTGATGAAATCTCCGGTTTTTGTAAATTTAAAAACGGAATTGCTCCCGTCCGCCACATAAATGTCATTGTTCTTCGTGTCAATGCCGATGCCCTGAGGCGAGTCAAGCTGTTCTGCTCCCCATGAATTCACAAATTTGCCTTCTGCGGTAAATTTCTGAATGCGGCGATTGTTCCTGTCTGCCGCATAGACAAAGCCTTCCGCGTCAACGGCAACGTCATAAGGGCAATCAAATTCAGCGTCTCCGTTTCCTTTGACTCCCCACCGGGAGAGCAAGGCGCCGTCGCTCTCAAATTTCTGAACCCGGTGATTGAAGGTATCCGCCACATAGAGAATGCCCTGCGGGTCCGCGGCAATGCCGTAGGGCCAGTTGAACCGTCCGCCCTCATCGCTCCCGCCCCAGACCGCCAGCAGCGTTCCGTCAGATGCAAATTTCTGAATGCGATGATTCCGCACATCCGCCACACAGATGCAGCCGTTCGGATCCGCAGCCATCCCGTAAGGAAGATTGAATTGTCCGCCTTTCGCGCCCTCGGAACCCCATTGGCTTACAAGTTCTCCGCCGGAAGTGAATTTCTGAATCCGATGATTAAACATATCATTGACATAGACAAAGCCCTCGGCGTCAACAGCGATGCCTTGGGGATCCGAAAAAAATGTTTCTCCCCATTTGCCGATAAAAATTCCGTCGGAAGTGAATTTCTGCACCCGGTCATTTTCTCTGTCCGTAACATATACAGAGCCGTCAGGGCTGGCAGCCACACCGACAGGCGTATCCAACTCTCCGTTTCCGCTGCCTTTTGTTCCCCATCGGCTGAGATATGCGCCGTCGGACCGGAATTTCTGAATCCGGTGGTTTCCTGTATCCGCGACATAGACAAAGCCTGCCGCGTCTGTTGCAATCCCCCGGGGCAGATTAAATTCTCCGTTT
>DZCT01000613.1 GCA_022736535.1 Desulfatirhabdium butyrativorans
GTTGCTTCCTCCCGGATCTGCCGTGATAAAAATCTTTCCGGAATTTTTATATAAAGATTCTCCCATATCATACCACCATGCCCGGACAGTGTTTACCGCAAACTCCGACGTATCATTGCCGACACTGACCCATCCTTTGTCCATACCTATATCATAAACTCCGTAAGGGGCTGCTTTTCCGAGATTTTTATCCGTAAAACCGTGCATATTCACTCCGACAGGTTTGCCCTTTTCCGGATATTCCCGACCGTTATTTTTATAATTCCCGATATTTTCTTTCTTTTCCGTATCAGCAGATAATACGGCACACTTTTCCTGCCGGAAAGCTTCTGTTTTTTCACTGATATATTCAGACCGGGCATTTCTGTCAGGATGCTGTTCTCTTTCCCCTCCGGTTTTTCTGTCTGCCTGAAGACTGTATCCCGACTCTTCCGTGAGTATCGTATAAACACTTTTCTGACATATCTCATATCCCTGTTTTTCAAGCTCATCCGCTATGTTACAGCTGCTTTTACCTGTCCGTAACAACGGCGATTCCGGATCACCGCCGGTTGACGAACCGACCGGCGTTTTTACCGCTTTCGATATGTCAGGCTGCTTTTCTGTCAGTCTTTTTCTTCCGCCGCCCGGTTTACGTATACGGACAATATCCGTCAGGCTTTCTTCTTCAGGCCCGTTTATTCCTTTTCCGATTGTATGATAATCAGTACCTGTTGCTTCACGGACTGTAGTCAGACCTCCGTATCCCGAAGCTTCGGCTTCGGAGGCAGCCCGTATCCGCCTGCTTTTTCCGTTAAACCGGATCCTGATATTTTCATACTTCTTTTTTACTGTTCTGATTGACTTTTCTTTCATATCTGTAATATAATATATTTAATATAGTTTGTAAAGCTGTTTTTACTTAACGCCTTAGCTCTATGTTAGCCATAATTTTTTGTTACAAATATATCATCACTTGGATGTAGAACTAAGCATAGAAATCATCAAACGTAGCCGATTGACACAACTGAAACATTGTGATATAAATCAGTTCAACTTTAATCGGAGATAATTTTGTGAATCAGATCATTTCAAATCTTTCATATCAGGGCTGGTGGTGGCGCAAGATGATGGATGCGCCGCGAAAGCCTTAGCTGTCTGATTCAGACCTGACATCAAAATCATAAGGACCGTGAGCATCCCAAACGCTCACGGTCTTTTTTTGTGCAAACAGAGCCGTGGAGAAATTCACGGCTTTTTTATTTATAACCAACCTAACCCCCTGCCCCCCTTCCCTGAAAGGGAAAGGGAGAACTCCCCCCTCCGTTTCGGGGAGGGGCTGGGGGTGGGGTTAAGCAGGAAAGGAAACGTAAAATGTTAATCCGTCAATTCCCGGATAAAGCGCAATTCTGCGATCTGGCAAAGAACTGCAACGTGATTCCGGTATGCGCCGAAACCCTTGCGGATACTGAAACGCCGGTATCGTTATTGAGAAAAATTTATCAGGACAAATCCCCTGTATTTCTGCTGGAAAGCGTCGAGGGCGGGGAACGCTGGGGCAGATACAGTTTTCTAAGCGCATCTGCCCGAATGAGCATCCGGGTATTTCGTGAAATTGTGGAAGTAAGAGAAAACGGCTCTGTTCAGAATATTGTTCATCACGGCGACCCGTTATCTGTGCTGAGAACGCTGATGTCCCGCTATCGCCCGGCAGTTATGGAAGAGCTTCCGAGATTCTGGGGCGGTCTGGTAGGATATTTTACTTATGAATCGGTTTCTTTTTTTGAAAATATTCCGAATATGCTGCCTGATGATACGCCGCTTGCCCATTTTATCATCCCGGATGAATTGATGATTTTTGACAATATCCGGCATACGCTTCTGTGTCTGACGATTTCCTTCACCGACAAAGAATCCTCGCCGGAAAGCGCATACAATTCTGCAAAAGAGCGGCTGAATACGCTGATCCTGAAAATGCAGACCTGTCTGCCTGAAATGACAGCCTCTGAAAGCGGAAGCGATTTCAGTCTGAATCCGCGTCAGGAAGATGACAATTATCGGCAGATGGTTCAGAAAACCAAAGAGTACATCAGATCCGGGGATATTATTCAGGCGGTAGTTTCTCAGCCCTTTGTCTGCGAACCCGCGCCGGATGTGTGGAGTCTTTACCGCGCCCAGCGATTTGTCAATCCCTCGCCGTATATGTTTTTTCTGCAATTGAATGATCTTGCGCTGGTCGGTTCTTCGCCGGAGAGCATGGTGAGATTGGAAAACCGCGTGGCATCGCTTCGCCCCATTGCCGGAACACGCCCCAGAGGTAAAACCGAGCAGG
>DZCT01000151.1 GCA_022736535.1 Desulfatirhabdium butyrativorans
TTAATAATTTCACCCGCTGTTAGAATATCAACATAGATAGGGCGATTGATTTCACGCATAGAGCTTTTAAGACTGGAGCCGTATTCAAACATTGCCTGAGTGAGTCCGACCTGATACGATCCCTCCGCAAACGCATTCCGACAAAAAAACGATGCAGAAAGCATCAGCAGCAGGCACAGAATGCCCGCCAGTTCTCCGAGCCTGCAAACAAACCCTCTGATTTGATTTGATTTGTTGTGATTCATGTCGCTTCTCCTTGAATTGTCTGTAAGATTTTTGGAACACGAAAAAGTGAAACATACTGCATTATCTGTTTCTTTTTGCGCTTTTCCGATTTTCTGTGTACTTCATCTTTATCAGAATAAACTTTAATTTTATTATAGTCAATAATGGAAAAATGGTGGGGAAAATGGTGGGGAAAACCCACCATTATAAATATAGTTATGCAAATTTTGCTTTTTTGCCACAGACGCACACAGACACACGCAGACAGATAGCTGAAACCGGAATACGGCATCCATGCAGAAAAATATGCCGCAAAAAATCGAAATTGGATTACTATACTGATCCAATTTTGTTTTTTTGCCACAGACGCACACAGACTGACACAGACAGATAGCTGAAACCGGAATACGGCATCCATGCAGAAAAATATGCCGCAAAAAACCGAGTCGCCTTCATAACATAAGGCAACCCGGCTATCTTTATTATTTTTAAGACCCGTGGCTTTCCGTCCCCACCTCACGATGAGTTTGGCTTTGTCGTTTATAACAATGATTAATTATTACGGATAAGAATAACAGATTAAATGTGCTTACGCAAGCCTTTTTGAGCAGAATTTATAAGATTTTTGAACCGGATTGACAAGATTTTCAGAATTTAAAAGATTAACAGCATGTTGAAATGGTACGCCTGACAGGATTCGAACCTGTGGCCTACGGATTAGAAGTCCGTTGCTCTATCCAACTGAGCTACAGGCGCATATCAGCATTTAATGCGAGCCTTAATATCACAGATTTTTTGCCAAGTCCAGAAAAAAAACATAAAAAAATAATCCCGGCAAAAATTCAGCGCAGAAAAAGCGACCAGCAGACCGTAATGATCCCGGACAGCACAAAATGGCTTTCCACCAGAAATTCCAGCCGCACGCCCGGCATCATATACCCTTTTTTATGCGCGGCAAGCACAAGAAACAGAAAAGCCGGACATATTGTCAGAAAAAAACTGAGATCAGATGTGATATGGAACGCGCCTGCCAGAACCAAAAGCACAATAACGCCTGCCAGCAGCGATTTCAGCAAGGACATGGTGCGGTTTTCGCCCAGCAGAATGGGAATCGTTCCCTTGCCCACAATGCGGTCGCCCTGCATATCGAGAATGTCGAAAAATGCGGTTCTGACAAAAGCCATGCTCACAGACCATACAAACACCACGCCTGTGCTGAGATCAAATTTGCCGCAGACCGACAGGGGCGGAAACACCGCCGTCACAATGCCCCACGCGCAGGCAATGAGAATGCTTTTTGATCCGGGAATGTCTCTGATGCGCCGGTATCTGCTTTTGCCTAAGCACTCAGGTATCAGTTTCAGATTGTAGGAAAGCCCCATCAGGCTCATCATGAGCAGGATTGAAAAAGGCAGACGCCCCATTGTAAATGCTTTTATCAGACCTGCCGCGCCGGCAAACAAAGCCAATCCTGCCAGCAGCCTTTTATATTTATCATAAAAATTGGCTCGCTCCGGATCATTGTAGTGATCTGCCTCCGCGCCGGTCAGGTTGTTGAAGATGTGCATGGAAAGCACATAAAGCATTGATATAAAAACATAAGAATAATAATTCGGGATACTGAGCAGCTTGCTGCACGCATAGCACAGACAGCCCGCGCCTAAAGACACATAGATGTTGGTCAGCAAAAGAGTCCGCTGAATCGAAAAAAATGCCCGGCGCCACCGCGCCGGTCTTGCGGTCAGGGGGAGCATCTCAACGGTTCTGTAAATGCCTTTGATGACCCAGTTCGGCGTGGACGCGCCCGCGGTGATGCCGATACAGCGTACTGAGGAAAGGGCTTTGAGATCAAGTTCGTCTTCGGTTTCAACATGATACGTGGGTTTTCCTGAGAGCCGCGCCATTTCCGCAAGGCGCTGGGTATTGCCGCTGTTGCGTCCGCCCGCGATGATGACGGCATCCACAGCATCTGCAAGCCGTTTGACTTCTTCCTGACGCTTTTCCGTTGAATCGCATATCGTGTTGAAAATTTTGTAATGCGGGAATTTCTCCGAGACTTTTTTTCTGACCGCTTCAAAAAAGAGCGTGTTCTGCGTGGTCTGGGCGACAATAATCGCTTTCTCAAAAGCCGGAAGCGATTCCAACTCTTGGGAATTTCCCACGACACAGCCTTTTTCGCCGGCATAGCCCAGCAGTCCGACCACTTCCGGGTGTTCCCTGTCTCCGATGATAACGGCGTTGTAGCCTTCTTTTGTATGTTTTTCAATGATGGTCTGAACTTTGATGACTCGCGGGCAGGTGGCGTCAATCACGGAAAATCCCGCTTCTCTGAGCCGGTCTTTTGCCCAGGGCGGCACGCCGTGCGCCCGGATCAGCACGGTGCCCTGTCCTTTTTCCGGTATCTCATTGATAACAAAAATGCCTTTTTCTTCCAAAAGCTTCAGCACTTGGGGATTGTGTATCAATGGTCCGTAAGTGCATATCGGTTTTTCATGCCTGGCGGGCGCATTCAGCACCATTTCAACGGCTCTGCGGACGCCCATGCAGAAGCCTGCTGTTTTTGCGATGAGTATTTTCATTTGAGTGCCTTAAAAAACGGTAGGGCGGGCCAGGCTGAAAATAGACCCCTCCGCCGGTCTGAAAATGTGTTTTGCAGACGGCGTGCCATTAAGTTAAGCCGGAATCCCCCCTTGAGGGGGGCAGGGGGGGTGTCTGCGGGGCGCCCGCGGATGTTTCGGAGAAATCTTTCCCGCGCCGGAAACACCCCCCTGCCCCCCTCAAGGGGGGATTTTCGGGGGGCATACCATCCTTAACTTAATGGCATTAGTATCCCCCGCCCTACCGTCCATGTTTTCAAAACGCCCCGATTTCTCCTCTGAAACCGTGCAGTTTTATTTTTTTCTTTGCTTTGGCGGATTTCTCCGCCCGATATGAGATATTGGAACAGCCGCCGTATCTGAGATAATGCAGCGCGGCTTTGAGCGAGGCTTCTTCTTTATCTCCCAAAGTCCGGCTCAGGTCGTCTTGAGCATAGCACGCGGGCGAAAAGCCGTCAAAGTAGTCGCCTTCTCCCCGGGCGTTGACGGACTTGAAGACAATGGGCAGAAAAATCCTGCCGCAAAATTCCCAGGAAAATGCGTATCCCACCGGTTTGCCGTGCGTGGTGTCTCCCACCAGAATGACATCCATAAAAGGTTTCAGACCGTTAATGAGCAATTCGCCGGAAGATGCGGTCTCGCCGGTGGTGATAAACACGATTCGGTTTAAATTCAGTGCATTTTTGTTCGCCGCTTTTTTGAAGTACGCAATTTCATTCCAATCTTGGTAGTTATTGTTGTAGAGATATTTTGCAAATATGTTGCCCTCAAGACGGTCTCCGGCAATGAGATTCGCGAGATATTCCGCAACCGAAGTGCTTCCTCCCGGATTGTATCTTATGTCTAAGATCAGTTCGTCAATGCCTTTCCATGAGAAATAAGCAAATACGGCATCCAATTCTTTCAGCGCATCGCTTAAAAATTCATTAAAGACAACATAGCCGATTTTCAAGCCGTCCTGTTCGATCACATCATAATGCAAAATCGTCTGTATTTCCACCAAATCTTTTTTGATACTCAGCCGCTGTGTCTGATGTTGCGAATCTTCAATTTTCAGGTCAACCACATCGCCGATTCTGCCTTTGTAAAACACTGCATCCCAAAGGTCCCGGGCTTCGATTTCATAAACGGTTTTAGCATTTATTTCAATAACTTTATCATTTCGTTTCAGACCTGCCTGTTCCGCGGGAGAATTTTTATAGACAAATGTGATTCGGCAGTCGCCATAAACGTCATAGTCAAGCCCGAAGCCCAGCCCGAAGTAGTTGCCGCCGATGGTGTAAAGATCGTATTCCTCTTTTGAGACAATATAGCTCCATCTGTCCCGTTCATATTTTATCTTCTCCAATAAGACATCCGGCGAAGCGTAAATAGAGGTGTCTGTTTCCGGCACCTTGTCGTTCCACAGGTAGGCATATTTCATTGTCTCATAGAGATATTCATTCTGTTTTTCCACAGCACAGTCCGCGTCCGCCCACGAGGCATACCAGCAGGCATACTCATGGCGGACATAGCGGTTGTGCGTGACCGTCGTGCCTTTCTGCTTGTAGAAAACATCGTCGGAGTAAATCGAAGTCACTTCATTGGAGAAATTGGAATACACTTCTATATCCGGCACCGAGACATGAAAAAAATTCACGTCAATTCTGCCGCCCGCGTCAAACCAGACTTTCACAAACAATTCGGGATTGCTCACGCTTCCCCACGAGACTGTATGCGGGTCAGCGTAAAAATATCCCCATATTACTTTATGTTTTCCTTCCGGCGTGCCTCTGCCGCCTTCGCACCAGACCGCTTCTGTCGCGCCTTTTTCAACTGTATTGATGATGGCGGCAATTTTAAGGTCGTCCATGAGGTAGTATCCCGAAGGTTTGCCTCCTGCCCAGTATCCCGGCGCCGGATTGCCGTCCTCGCTGTTTTCATCGCTGTAACTGCTGCCGTTTTCATAATAATGCCGGATATATCTGCGGGAAGTCGTCGTCGTTCCGTGTTGGTCGGCGATGCCGTTATATGGGTAGTCAGAATACACTTCTATGTCCGGCACGGAAACATGGAAAAAATTTACGTCAATCCGCCCGTTTTCGTCAAACCAGACTTTGACGAAAACATCGGGATTCTGGGTATTTCCCCAGCTTATCTCATTGGGGTCGGCGTAGAAATATCCCCAGATCACACGATTGGCTCCGAGTGTATCTTCGCCGCCTTTTTTCCATACGCCTTCAATCTGCCCTTTTTCTGCGGTATGAATAACGGCTCTGATCCATAAATCAGATGTCAGAAAATTGCCTTCCGCAAAGACGTTTCCGCAAAGCATAAAACAGATTGTAAAGCTTATCAAACATCTCGTGATCTTAGACATATTGTCTCCTATATAGAGGTTCGGGGTCAGAGGTTCGGGGTCAGGGGTGAACTCCCCGAACCTCGAACCCCGAACCATCTCAGGGTTCGAGGTCAGGGGTCAGAGGTGCGGGGTCAGGGGTGAACTCCCCGAACCTCTCACCCCGAACCTCGAACCCCGCTTTCAAATCGCGCCGCCGAAAGCATGAGATTCGGCATTCTCCGGCTTGTCTGCCGAAAGCGTCTCGGTCTGTTTTGCAGCGTCAAGGCATGAACCGGCGTTGAGGTAATGCAGGGCATGTTTCAGAGATGTCTCCTGTATGTCTCCCAAAGCACGGGTCATGTCGTCATCCGCAGGGCAGTCGGGCGACATGCCGGAAAAATAGTCGCCTTCGTTGTCCGCGTTGACGACCTTAAATTCAATCGGACTGATATGAATGTTGCAGAAATCCCACCCGTGCATTCCCACAGGCTTGCCGCAGGTCTTTGCGCCGACCTGCACCACATCGAGAAAAGGCTTGAGACTGTTTATCAGCATCTCGCTTGCGGAACATGTCGCCTCGCCGGTAATACAGACAACACGGGGCAGATTCAGCGCATTTTCAGGCATTGTGAAGTAGTCGGTCGAGTTCCATCGGCTGTATTTGTCATTATGCACAGATTTCGCAAAGACTTTTCCGGCTGCACGCTCACCGGCAATCAGACTCGCGAGATATTGCGCCACCGAACCCTGTCCGCCCTTGTTATATCTTATATCCAAAATCAGTTCCTCAACCTTTTCCTGCTTGAAATAGGCAAATACGCTGTCCAATTCCTCCTGTGCGGTTTCGATGAAAGACGTAAACGCGAGATAAGCAATTTTTACGCCGTTGTTTTTCAGGATCGTATAATCCAAAACCGCATCTATGCTGACCCGCTCTTTTGTGAGTGAAACTTCTCTGACAAGACCGGCGCTGTTTTCGATTTTCAGGGAAATCTTATCCTGACTTGTCACGGCATCCCAAAGCTTGTCTTTTTCTATTTCCGCAATGGTCTTGCCGTTGATTTCAAGAAATTTGTCTCCCCGTATCAGTCCGGCTTTGTCCGCAGGCGAATTTCTGTGAACAAAAGCCACCCGGCAGTCGTGATTCGCGTCAAACTTGTAGAGAAGCCCCAGACCGACATATACGCCCTCTCCGTAATACTCGGAATACTCTTCTGTTGAGGTGATATAACTCCATTTGTCCTGTGAATTTTTCAGGTCGTTGAGCAATGCCTCCGGCGAGGAATATGTCGTATAATCCACCTTCGGAACCGTGTCGTACCAGAGATAGGTATCTGTCATGACTTTATAAACAAATCTGTTCTGCTCTTCCACCGGACATTCGGGTTCTATGCTGTATTCATGCCTGACATATCTGTTGTCGAGCGTTGTCGCGCCTTTCTGCATCGAGAGGCTGTCATAAGGAAGATCAGAGTAAACTTCAATATCCGGCACAGAGACATGGAAGAAATTGACATCCAACCTTCCGCTCGTGTCAAACCAGATTTTCACAAACAAATCAGGATTGTTTTTGCTGCCCCATGTCACTTCTTCCGGCGGCGCGTAAAAATATCCCCAGATGACTTTATCTCCGCCGGCAGTGGTATCTTCGCCGCCTTTGAGCCAGAGCGCATTCAGCGAGCCTTTTTCCTCGGTGCGAATCACAGCCGCAATGAAAATACCGAGACTTGTCGCGTATCCTGCCGGTTTGGTTCCGGTCGCATAACGGTAGCCGAGCGGGGATTTCCCGTTTTCATCATTCTCTTCCGAGCGATGCCGCCCTGATTCATAACTGTGCCGGATATATCTCCGAGTCGTGGTGGTCGCGCCCTGTTCGTCCGGAGTTCCGTTATAGGGATAATCGGAGGAGACATCTATCTCCGGGACAGAAACATGGAAAAAGTTGACATCCAAACGCCCGGTATGATCGAACCAGATTTTGACAAAGACATCGGGATTCTGCGGGCTTCCCCACGAAACCTGTCCCGGATCCGCATAAAAATATCCCCAGATGACGCGATCCCCTGAGCCGGTGATGTCTTCTCCGCCGCTTTTCCAAAGCGCTTCAATGTCGCCTTTGTCTTCCGTGTGAATAACTGCCCGTATCCACAGTTCCGGGGTGATTTTATTCCCGTCAGCATGAGCCGCGCCGCATATCCCGCAGATCAGCAGCAAGGCAAGCAGCGCCGCTATTTTTTTTACCATGAAAGCACGAAAGGAAGGAAAAACACGAAAGTTGTTTTTCATCATATTTTCGCAGCTTTCAAAACTTTCGCTTTTTCGTGTTCCCAAATTTGATTTAGCCATCTTTCAGCATCTTTCCGATAATTTCTTCCTGAACCCGCTGCCAGTCTTCAATGGGAACTTGACATGTCCCCACTTTTTCATGTCCGCCCCCGCCGTAGGCAAGCATCAGTTGCCCCACATAGGTCCGGCTGCTTCGGTTCAGAATGCTGTGTCCGCAACTGAACACGACATTCTGCCTGTCTTTTCCCCACATGAGACGGATTTCAATATTCTGTTCGGGATAAAGCGCATAGACCAGAAAGCGGTTTCCGCTGTAAATGATGTCCTCGTTCATCAGATGGGTGACAATCACGTTTTCGCGAATCGTGCAGCAGCGTTTGAGCATTTCTTTGAAAAGCATTTCCTGCTCAAAATAAAGCTTTGTTCTTTCCCGAACATCCGGTATCTGCAAAATTTCCGCCGCGGTCTTTGTGCGGCAGTATTGAATCATATCTTCCATCAACTGATAATTGCTGATCCGAAATTCTCTGAAACGTCCGAGTCCGGTGCGGGGATCCATGATAAAAGAAAGAAGAATCCATCCTTCGGGATTCAGAATTTCATCCCGGGTCAGATTTCCCGAATCGCTTTTGTTGACTGCCTCCAGCAAGGGCAGCAGATGCTTTCCGAAGGTCTTTTCGCCGCCGTAATAATCCCATATCACCTGCGCCGCGCTCGGCGCAGGGCGGCAGTCTCCGTCAAATTCGAGTTTTTCGAGTTCCAGACGGTCTTCCTCGCTTGCATGGTGGTCAAACCAAAGCCCGCAGCCGGAAACATAAGGAATATTTGCCATTACGTCATTGGCAGTCACTTCCACTTTTCCGTCCTGCACATCTTTGGGATGAACAAATTTGTACTCATCCACAATTCCTTTTTCCACCAACAACACCGCGCTTGCCAGTCCGTCGAAATCGGAACGGGTCAGAAGCCTCATGATATATTCCTCCTTATCTGACTGAATTTTAAATCATTCAGAGCGACCAAAATAATGATTTACGGATTTTATATGAATCTTTTATTTAGATAAAGCAAAATGTGATCTTCATACAATTTTTTTTAAATGTCATTTCGTTTTTTTGGGATGTCATTTTGTTTTTTTTGAATGTCATTTCGAGCGTAGCGAGAAATCTTAACCTTCCAACGCAAAGATTTCTCCCTTCGGTCGAAATGACAGGACAAACGCTCGAAATCATAATCAGTACATCATCTTTCGCTGTTTTTTCCACCAGAGCGTCAGATGGGGCAACGCCGCCTGATAAGAACGGATGCCGAGTTCCTGCGAGTTTAATTTTAAATATGTATCATTGACTTTTCGGCTCAGACGCGTTATCCGTTCATAACGCTCCTGATAGTGCCGGATGCGCTCATTCCGATCCTGAATGTCCTGCTGAACGAGCGGAGACAGGTTTTTTATCACCCGGTCCCATTTTTCATCGGTCAGATAAGACCGAAGGGAAAACAGAATATGTAGCACAGCAGAATAGCGCATGGCTCCGGATTCGGAACTCAGACATGCGATATAGGCAATAAAATTGGCATCGGTTTCCGACGCAAAGCCCATAAAATGCGCTTTTTCATGCGCCATGATATAGGGCTGTTCCCATAACAGCAGATCCGCGTTGATATGGGATTCCATAAAAACAGGTAAAAAAATGCCGGAGATGCCGCAGGCATTCATCATTTCATTGACGCGCAGAAATTTCACCGGCGGCGGAGACGGCAGCGGAGAGGAAATAAGCAGAGAAATGACATTTTTCACGGCGCTGTCGGTTTTATCATTTAATTCATTCAATTCTTTGAAAGTGTTATACGGATTCCGCCGAAAGCTGTTTGCTAGCAGCGCCATATCCTCTGCCATATTTTCATAATCAGATGCTTGCAGCGTGATAAATTTTTGCCGGTTCAGGGAAACAGCAAAAGATTCTCTCAGATAATTCATTCCCCAGACCGTCAAATAAAAAAAATAGCCGCCAGCAAGAAGGGCAGTCAGCTGAATGAGCGTTTTGAACAATAATTTTATGGCAGATTTCTGTTTTCGGAAACAGAAATAAAGCTGACAGCCGAACCAGATCAGCGCGACAAGAAATGCGGTGCCGAGAAAAAATTCGGATGCGGAATAAGGTGCGGGAATCCATTTGCCCGGCAGCGAAAATATATTTGCAATATAGGGATATATATTTCTCGAATAGCCGTATTCCATTTTAGAAGGGCTGATATTCACTTCGGCATATCCGCGAAAAAGAAATACTGCCGCGCCCAAAGCGATGAAAAGGAAATGCCAGGAGCGAAAATATTTTTCTTTGACAATAATTCTGCGATTGGATATGAGTTTTCTGTCAGACATTGCTGTACTTTCGATTTTCGGCAGCGGCATCAGTCGTAAAGCGAGTTTCAAACTCACTTTACATTTCTCACGACAAACGGTAGGGAGGGGTTACGCCCCAATGCCATTAAGTTAACGGATGATCCGGAGTGCTGAAATGAAATTTCAGCAGGTGCTAAAATTCGCTCCGCTCATTTCAGCACTCCGGACATCCTTCCGGAGTGCTGAAATGAAATTTTAGCATTTTTACAGTGGTGCTAAAATTCGCTCCGCTCATTTCAGCACTCCGGAAGGCTTAACTTAATGCCATTGGGGGTTACGCCCCCGCCGCCCTGCTGCCCGATTTTCTTTTGTTTGAATTTTTCACAGCCCGATTTGTAAATAACATTCAGAGCGTCTTTTGTCAAAGATCATAATTTTTAAGCGGAAAAAAATTGAACGGAGAAATATTTCAAAATTTTAATTTTCAACTCAAGGAAAGGAATGAAGATGATACAGTCAGCTCGAAAATTATTGTTATTTATAATTATATCATCATGTTTATTTTCATGCGCTCATTCTCGGAATATGAAAACAGATGCCGATAATGCGACTGATCCTTTTTCGGCGCTGATTTATTTTTACCGGGGACCTTTAAATCATCTGTCTGCGGTTCGGCAGTCCGAGTGTCCGATGTATCCGTCCTGCTCCGAATATGCCGTGCAGAGCATCCGAAAATACGGGGCATTGCGCGGATGGATCATGAGCTGCGACCGCCTGCTGCGTTGCGGCAGAGATGAACTGAATGTGTCCCCGACAATTCTGATTGACGGAAAATGGAAATGCTATGATCCTGTGGAAAAAAACTGAAAGATGAATATTTTTTTTCGCCACGAATTGCACGAATGACACGAATAACTTCTCGCTCCCACGCGCCGCGTCAATGCCGTCAAGCTGACAATTCCGTACAATTCCGTAGGTCG
>DZCT01000152.1 GCA_022736535.1 Desulfatirhabdium butyrativorans
TAAATCTCTTACAGCATTTCACCGGATTAATTAATTTTTGATAGCGAATTGGTATGAACTGTGATTTTTGGGATTAAGAGATTTTCAGGATTTCGGTTTCGCAGTCCGACAGTATCTTTTCCCGCCAGTCTGTCATTTCAGGCGATCCGCTCCCTGTCATTTCGAGCGCAGCGAGAAATCTTAACATTCATTATAAAGATTTCTCCTTACTGCGTCCGTCGAAATGACAGTTTCAGAAAAACTCCCCGCCCCCTCAATTTATCCGTGATCTGCTCATCTGATCACTTCATAACAAACTGAAACTGCATGGGAAGCCTGTTTTATCGGCAGTCTTCGCAGACCAGCATTCATGACGATACCCTTGTCGGAATAACGGTCGGATATCAGGAGAAGGATTTGCAGAACAGCGTAAGGAAAGGAGGCGGTGTGTGGGATAAGGAACAGAAGCTGCGGTTTCTGAAGTATGGGAAGGCTGTCGAACCGGGACCGGCTGAACGGATCGTGCAGACGGACAAGGCAATAAGCATATAATGTTATATGACAGAAAAGTCATATAAATGTATATGCTTTGAAGATTTGTATATAATATTATATACAAAGGAAGGTATATAGTTGTATATGTTTCGGATTTTTGCATATAACATTATATGCCGGACAAAGCATACAGATGTATATGCCCGGTATATATATCTGTATGCAGGTATATAATATTATATGCCTGAGAGAGGGGCACGGTGCCCATATAATCACTGGTTGTGCCGGTACAAAAACTGAAAAAAATTACGCCGGAAATATCGGTAATAACGTAACTTTTATAACTATTACAGATATTTGCATTTGACTTTTTCCCGGAAATGTGCTATAAAACTGTATAAGACAGATGTGCTGACTGACCGGGCTCCCTCCCCCGACGGATATGAAGTTCACCGGAATATGAACACATCACACCGGCACAACCCGGCGTTCAAGCGGATGAACCGCTTAACTTATCGTTGGCGACACCGGCACGTCGGCGGTTATGAGCAAAGGAGTCGTGCGCGGTGGAGAGCGCAGCATGGCGGCTGATATGATCGGCGGAGAGTGCCGCCGTCGTATGTCAAGCAGTCTCCGGAGCAAAGGAGCAGCGGTTGACGGAGAGCGCATAAAGTCGCACGGAAACTATTCTGGCCAGAGCGACAGATTAGCGTTTTGGCGGAGATCGCATCGGTCGGAACGTAAAAGAGGTAAAGTAAAGGAGGATTGGCTATGAAACAAATGAAACCACAGATTGCAGCGGCAGTAATGCTCTTTATCATCGGTTTTTTCGTATGCGCCGGGGCATGGGCAGGAGAATTGGCGGTTTACGAAGCCTATTACCCCGACAAACCGGAGCAGTTGCGTGAACGATTCACTTATGACAAGGACATCGGACCTGAAAATGGCAAACAGGGGCTTTATGAGTCATGGCATTGCAACGGCGCCCTTTATATCCATGCCAATTACAATTCAGGAAAACTACAAGGACTATACACCGAGTACTATGACAACAACAGTAAGCAAATCGAGTGCAATTATGAAGCCGGTGAACGTCATGGGGCTTACAAGGGATGGTATTCCAATGGACTGGTGTTGATTGAAACTGCCTACAATTACGGCAAACTTCACGGAATTAAAACCGAGTATGGTACGGCGGGACAGAAACTATCTGAGGAAACCTATACAAACGGGGTACTGAACGGCGCTTTCAAAAAATGGAACAGCGCCGGCCAACTCACCATACAGGCAACTTATAAAAACGGCCTGTGGGATGGGATGGTAACGACTTATAAGTATTTTCCCAATGAAACCGAAAAACTGGAGACTTCATACGTCAACGGTAAAAAACACGGGCTTGAAAAATTTTGGGTGACCATGGAAAGCCGGACTTTTCTTTCATGGATCAAGGAATATTCCGATGATCTTCTCATAAAGGAGATGGAATCCGACGGTAGTTTGTCAAGAGAATACGCTTATGACGAAAACGGCAACATGATTAAAAAAATCGAGTATGGTTGGATTAACGACAATACGAGTGAATGGCGCTACTATTATGACGCCAACGGCATCGTTTTCCGGGTAACCAATATTCACTGGTGGGGTATAGCCGTTGCGGTGGGAGGAACCGCCAACGTCATGATGAAAGAAGAAGATTGTTATTATGCCAACGAAGTATTGACCCATGGCAACGTTATCCATTGGCATGAGAACGGTAAGATGTCGTCCAAATATACATTGGACGAAAATAAAAAAATGCACGGTTCCTATACATAGTGGTATGCCAACGAACTGAAGCAAGAAGAAGGCAATTATGTTCACGGACTGAAAGAAGGGGTGTGGAAATTATGGAATGAAGAAGGCATCCAGATACTCGAACGGCAGTATGCCGGCGGCTTGTTCCGTGGTCAGTTCACCGAATGGTATCCAGGCGGAATCATCAAAACCAGGGGCTTTTATGCCAATAATCAAAAAGATGGGTTGTGGGAAACATTCAGCGAGTCCGGCAGCCCCATCAGCCAGACTCCATGGAAAAGCGGCGTAAAGCACGGCATAGATAAAGAATGGTATGGGACCTGCCAGGTGCTTGAGGAAAATTATGAAAATGGTTTGAAACAAGGACCTGCAATTTACCACGGTTGGTATTCTGAAAAAAAGGAATGTTATTTATCCGGACAGGGTGATTATATCAACGATCTGAAAGAAGGCGTATGGAAAACATGGAAACGTTATACTAATGAGGGTTGGTATGAGATTGCACGAGAAGGGCAATGGTTCAGGAATATTGAAACCAAGGCGGTGGAAAAGAGGATGGTTTTGGTAAACGCAGAAAACGGGACCATTCCTGTTACTATGGAGGAGGATTCTTATCGCTATACAAGAAAGCATGGCTTTTCATTGGCATTTCGCGTGAATAGTGATGGCTCCGGAAATTTTATTGGGACGTATTTGTACCAAAAAACTATGTATCAATACGGCATCCAGCATGGACCTTATTACGAATATAGGTCTGACGGTGAATTATCGGCAATTGGGCAATACGCCAACAATCTGCCATGCGGTATATGGCAGATTGGCATCGGAACTTCCAGTTTCAACCCTTCTTACGATTATGGCGTCGCCTGCCAGCCTCTGGCAATCAATCCTGAAGATCCAACCATCGTTCCCTTTATTGAAGGCATTATCACGGATGCCGCGAACGTCGGAATACCTAATGTTACGATGACGTTTGATAATGCTGTCGAACCAGTTTCCACAGACGCTTCGGGATATTACATTCAGTTTGTTCCCAAAGGTTGGAGCGGAACCATTACGCCGGTCAACCCCGACTATAAGTTCGAGCCGCCGAGTCGCACATACGCCAATGTCGTTTTATACCAGAACAATCAGCATTATACGGCTACAAAATTAAAGAAGGGGTTCACGGTCTGGGCGGATAAAAACAATTCCGGTGTTTGCGACCCCGGCGAAGGCATTGAAGGCGCTACCGTGTTTGTCAATGCCGTTGCAATCGGAAAAACCGACCCATCCATAGCCTGGCTGTTGCTCATTCTTACATGTATCGTCATGTATGCTGTTCTGTCCCCCCGAAGGAGGGCAGGACTGCGTTGGGGCAGAGGACAAACCGGTTTTCCGATGTCAAAGGCCGGGGCTTATGCGTGCGTGTCTGTATTTCTGCTTATGACGGCAGGCGCTTTCGGTCTTGCGCCTTTTTGGAGCATTTTTGCGAGCGTTCCGCTCCTGGCATGTGCCGGCGCTTGCGATTCTTATCTGCATAGCCGCAAAACGGGACGGCATGGCAGCCGCTCACCGGATGATCCGATTTCCAAGCCGGCTGCTCGAAAACGGTGATACAGAGCTGATTGCCCTCCCGGGCGAAGCGTTTTTTTGCCGGTGCGAAATCTGTTTTCAGCTTCGGCGCTGCGTTCTGTTTTCACGGTCCGACTTTACCGTTTGAACATCACGCCGAAACCGAAGCTCGTGATATAGTGATTGTAATCAACCAGACTTTCGCCGTAACCTGTCCACAACTGGGCAAACAGAAACACATCTTTTCCCGGCAGGGGCAGACTGTAATCAAATTGCAAGCCCGCATTGCCCGTGTTCGGATTCCACCTGCCGATGCCGCTCAACATGCGGTTCTTCGGAAATTCATAAGCGATTTTCAATTCGCCGTATCCGTAATAATCTTCGATATCCGGATTGTCATCGTCAGAAATATCTTCCTTGAAGCGGTACCAGATTTTAAGTTCTGTGCTGAATTTTTTATATTCATAATAAGGTCTTATGTAAAGCCTGTCCCAACTGCGGGATTTGGGTTCGCTTGAGCCGTTGGATTCATGCTCATAGCCGACATCGCTTCCCCAGTTCCCCAAGGGATTGTTTTCCGGCGACAAACGGTAAAAAATTTCCGGATTGTAATTGGTTTCCCGAAAAGGTCTGGAATCTTTGTCGTCCAAAAGCCGCCAGAAAGATTTCTGTGTATAAGCCGCATAAAAATTGCTGCCGAACAGCTTCTGTTTCAGACTCAGTTGAAATTTAAGTTCCGCGTCTTCAAGCCGGGAATCATTGCTGCCCCAGGTCAGGGGCAGAAGATAGGTCTGTTTGTGCAGACTGAGGCCTTTGCCGATTTTCATCATATTTTCCGCAAGTCCGGCGTCAGCTTTTTCAGTCCCGTCTGCCGACAGTTCAGCCCCATGCACCGTTGCGGATACCGTAACGGCAAAACAGAACAGCAGAATGCCGCCTGTTTTGAATATAAAATCAAAGTGATTGGAAATCTTCAGGATATTGAATATCATGCTTGTTCGATAACCTCAATTTTTTTATGGGATTTCATGTTGTAAAAATAAATCTGCTTCATCTGTCATACCGAATCTCTTCTGACTTTATTACTGAAATATAATGTGCATCAGGCTGTCTTGCAAACTTTTCTTGAAACAAGTCTGCATCCGTGATATATGTAATTTATTATGATTCAGATGTTCAGAAATAAAGGAGTGCATGATGAAAAATTTTTTGTTCCTTGTATTTGTCTGTTTTATTGCACTGTCTGCACCGGCGCAGGCAGCAGAGCCGACGGACACGCTTCAGTTGCATATTGATGAGGTTGTCAATATCCTGAAGGACCCGCAGTATCAGACCGATGCCCAAAAAGATCAGCAGCGGGAAAACTTATGGAAAACTATCCGTCAGATATTTGATTTTGAAAGAATTTCCAAACTGTCGCTGGGAAAATACTGGAAAGATTTCAATCCCGGGCAACTGAAAGAATTTACAGACCTTTTTACCGATCTGCTCGGCGACACCTACCTGAAAAAGATACAGGGGGAATACAAAAATGAAAAAGTCAATTATCTGAGCCAGGAAATCGGTTCCGGCACCAACAGTGACAAGGCGCAGGTCAAAACAGAAATTGTCAGGGAAAATGTCAGAATTCCGGTGGATTACAGTTTGTGGAACAACAAAGGACTGTGGCGGATTTACGATGTGAAAATCGAAGGCGTAAGCCTTGTGAAAAACTATCGGAATCAGTTCCAGAAAATTCTTTTGAACAAAACGCCTGACAATCTGATCGAAAAATTGAAAAACAAACTTGAAGAATAGGGGGGAAGGTTCGGGGTCAGGGGTGAGAGGGTCATCTGATAAAAGAGGAAATGCAGAGATGCAAAATCCTGCGTTTCTGCCTTTCATTCCGAACCCTGCCCGCGAAATACATGATGATGAACCGTCATAAAAAAAATTTAATATTCATCTTTGTCATTCTCTTTTTTATCTTTTTTACGGCGCAGGGATGCGCACACAAACCGGACACCAAGGCGTTTGAATCGTCCGCGAAAGCAAATCCTCAGCCCGAACCGCAGACAGCTTTGTCGGCGGAGAACAAAGCAGCAGACCGGGAAGATTCGGAAGATGATATTGATCTTTGGGATAAAGATCATCTTCTAAAAGCGCCGGCGAAGCGGTCCGAAAAGCCCGCGCCCGTATCGTCTGAAAGCGGTGAAAAAAACAGGCCGGAGAGTGTTGACGACAATCTGAATGACGATCTTGACCTCTGGTCCGAACAGCTTGAAGAAGAATCCGTGCATGTTCCGGATCCGCTGGCGCCGTGGAACCGGATCATGTTTCATATTAACGACAAACTGTATTTCCGTGTGCTGAAACCGGTTGCCAAAGGATACAGAAGCGTAACGCCGGAACTGTTCAGAATCGGCGTGAAAAATTTTTTTCAGAATCTTGCCACGCCCATCCGATTGGTGAACTGTATGCTTCAGGGCAAGTTCTCTGCGGCTGAAATCGAACTGGCAAGATTTATTGTCAACAGCACGGCGGGCATACTCGGATTCGGAGATGTTGCCGCCGACGATCCGCAGTTGAAAAAGCCGAGCGAGGAAGACCTGGGGCAGACCCTCGGCTTTTACGGCATCGGAAACGGTTTTTATATTGTGTGGCCGCTTATGGGACCTTCCACGCTGCGGGATGCTACGGGAATGATCGGAGACCTTTTTCTGAGTCCGCTTTCTCACCCGGAAATGCCCCCTGAAGCATCTGCGGGGATCACCGCTTTTGAGCTGATAAATGAGACATCTTTCCGGATCGGAGATTATGAGACCTTTAAAGAAGCAGCGATTGAACCTTATGAGTCGCTCCGGGATGCTTACATTCAGTATCGGAAGCAGAAAATAAAAGATGCGGAAAAAGGTAAAGCGGAAAAACGCTATGATATTCTGATAAAAGATGTGATACACGACTGGGTGAAATGAACACCCCGCAGTTTCATCCACGAATGCACACGGATTTTTGCACGAACTGAAGCACACGAATTTTTTTTTAGAAAATATACGAGTTACGCAGTTGACCTCGTTCCCACGCTCCGCGTGGGAATGCAGCCCGGACGCTCCGCGTCCGCCCCGGACAGACACCGGCGCATTCAGGGATCGCCCGCCGGGGACGTTCCCACGCGGAGCGTGGGAACGAGAACCGCAACTGCGTAACTCCTGAAATATTCATTCGTGTTATTTATTCGTGAGACCCTTTTTATAAGATTGGCTGTGTGCATTCGTGGCGAAAAATGTCCTTCCGCATTCGCCCTCTCGAATTGCGGCAGCAGAGACACAAAATCTTTTGTGTCTCTACACACAATGACAGGCAACTGAATGACCGTTTCCGTCAGAAATGAGTTCGGGCTGCTTCTCACGGCATTCCTGTGTCCCGTACAGGCATCGGGGATAAAAATTGCAGCCCGCAGGACTGTCATCCTCAAAAATTTCCCTTTTTATAAGACTGCCGCACTCCGGACCGCCGTCGTCTTTTATCGGAAGTTCCGGCAGTTCGGCCCGGGGATCCGGTACGGACACGGCTGCGATCAATGCCCGCGTGTAAGGGTGCCGGGGACGGACGATCATCTCTTCGGTTTTGCCGATTTCCACGATTTTTCCCAGATACATGATCGCAATTCTGTCGCAGATGTGACGGGCTGTCACCAAATCATGGCTGATATAAATAAATGAAATGCCGAATTTCTGTTTCATTTCCAGCAACTGGTTCAGGATGCTGACCCTGACGGAAACATCCAGCATGGAAACCGCCTCGTCCGCAATAATCATATCCGGCTGAAGCATCAGCACTCTGGCGATGCTGACCCGCTGAAGCTGTCCCCCGCTCAGGCTGCCGGGATATTTATGCCGGTAATCTTCCGCAGGCTTCAGTCCGACTTCTTCAAGCGTATGTCTTGACAACTCCTCTTCTTCGGCTCTGTTTTTCGCCAGACCGTGAATGCTGACCGAATACTTCAATGTATCCGCAACTGTCCGTCTGGGATTGAGAGAAGCAAAAGGGTCCTGAAAAATCATCTGCATTCTGCGCCGGAAGGGTTTGATCTGTTTCTTTTTCAGGGAAGTCAGTTCGGTATCCTGATAAAATATTCTGCCGGAACTCGGCGGTGTCAGACAGAGAATCAGCCTCCCCAGCGTGGATTTTCCGCAGCCGCTTTCGCCGACAATGCCCAATATTTCCTGCTTTTTCAGGCAGAAACTCACGTCATCCACCGCAGGGATATATTTTCTTTTTTTTGAAAAAAAAGCGGAAAATAAACCGTTTCTGAGCGGAAAATATTTTTTCAAATGTTCTGTTTTCAGAATACAGTCAAATTGTTTCATGCTTCAGATCCTCATCCTGATATATAATTTCATCTCTTTTCCGACGGAAGAGAGAACAAGCCGTAAGCCAAAGGAATTGCGGCTTTTTTCAATTCTCACGGTCTGTGAGGAGAGCGTCATTTTTTTCCGTTATGCACGGGCTTCGCCGGATCACCGAATATCTCCTGTCCGAGCAGTTCCTCAGCCTCACGTTCCGCGGAACTTTTTCTTCTGTTCTCAGTATTTTTCGCGCCGAGAACCGTGGAAAGCGCCTCTCTTGCCGCGCACTGCCTCATTCTTGCGGTGAACCGCGTCTCAGGCAGACTGTATATCTCTTTTTTATCTCATCTTTTGTCCTGATTTCAGGATCTTCCCACAGCCATCCGATAAAGAAATTCACAATCCGTGCGTATTCGTCAAGAATCTCATTCAGAATTTTTCGTTTCTCCGCCGTCGCAGATTTCAGCGATGTCTTTGACGATCTTGTTATTTTCATTTTCAAGTTCTCTTATCAGTTTTTCAGTTTTCCTTTTACTGCGGCGGAGTCCGTAAAGTCTTGCTGTGAAACAGGTTACAAGACTCACAAAATCCTGCATCAGTTCGTCTCTGTCATTTGCGGACTCATTGATAATTTCAATCTGACATCCCTGAAATTCTTTAAGCAGTCTGATATAATTGAACCCGAACCGTGTCAGTCTGTCTTTATGTTCAACTACAATTCTTATGATTTCGGGATTTTTAAGAAGTTTTTCCAGTTTCGGACGGGTATTGTTCAGTCCCGACGCGCATTCTTTCACAACTTCCGCAACTCTGTAACCTCTTGCCGCACAGTAACTACAGAGTCTTTCAGCCTGACTTTCAAGATTTTTTCTGTTTTCCGAAGAAGAAACACGGGCATAACAGACGGTGTATTCCGGTCTGCCGGAATTTTTCTCTTTCTCCGGCACGACAATTGTTCCGGCAGCAAGCTGATATGCAGACGGAATCTGTCCTTTTTTAAACTGATTCCATGCCGCCTGATAAGTAATCCCCTGTATCTTCGCCCACTCTGAAAGTTTCATAGCTGTATGATGATCAGATAAAAATGAAAAGTCAATATAAAATAATATAAAACGTTATAATTTTATATAAAATCTATAAAAGAATATTATACCGATTCGCTGTCAAAAGTTAAAAGATGCCGGCAGGGCGGTCCGGGCTGCCGATTATATTTTTTCGGGTAGTGGTGTAGAAGAGGTGATGAATTCTGCCGCTGTTATCCTCTGTCATTCTGAACGCAGCGAATGATATGCTGTTATAACAGTATATTATGAAGAACGAGATTCTTCGCTGCGCTCAGAATGACACCTCAACATCACCTCTTCTACACCACCACCTTTTTTTGAAAGCGAATTGGTATAAAATGCCTATATCGTAAATTGAAATTTTATAAAATTTTGCTTGATATTCCAATCTGCTGAAGATATTTTGATGTCCGGTTAAAGTAATCTGTGGGGCGTTTTTTCCCGGTCAGTGCGATTAAAAACACAGGGCATGTCGGCGATATGCCCCTGCCGATAAGGATTTGGCATGAATCAAATCATTGAAGTCATATACGAAGACAATGTGTTTAAACCGCTTCATCCCGTAGAAGGATTAAGAAACAGGCAAAAAACATGGATTGTTCTTTATTCTTCTGAAAAAAGAGGGTTGGATGAGTTAATCGGAACACTGTCTCCGGAAGAAGCTGAAGAAATGCAATGTTGTATAGACAAGGAGTTTTCCAAAATTGAAGGCGAATGGTAAGACAGCCGTTGATACGAATACGATCATTGCGTACAGAGCAGGCGTTTGCCGGACAAATAACAAGATATATCCCATGTATTGTTATTCAAAAAAAAGTAATATGATGAAGATAATTATTTGAAATCATTGAATGTGAGCATTGTGATCCTTTGTGATCATTTTTTGATCACAAAAAATTCAGCGATGATTGGCTATATCAATAATTATACCGAATAATTATCTTCATAAACGACTGTTTTCCGGTTTTCATCCTGTCTGTCAGACAGATCGGGGAATTTTGCATCTGTCCTGTCAGAAAAAAAATAACATTTTAATTTTGCATTATTTTTTATTTTCAAATCATGTATCGGCATGGATTTTGCTTTAATATCCGATTCAGAAACAATTTATGAACCCGAAGCACAGCGAAATTTTTTTTCATTGATGTGTAAAAAAATGATCTCCGCATTTGTATAGGGGTACAGAGCGGCGGAAATCCGATGAATCAGATTGCTGAAAAAAATATGAGTTACACACCTCTTCTCGTTCCCACGCTCCGCGTGGGAATGCAGACCGGACGCTCCGCGTCCGCCCCGGAATGAAAAAAAATATGAAAAAAATGTCCCGGATAACAGCTTTTGAGCATTCATCCTTAAAAAAGGTTCTCGCAAAGGACGCAGAGGGCGCAAAGAAAGAAATACCGAAACACAAATGCCCGGCGGCGAAATTTTTTTTTTCACCGATATGTAAAAAAATAATCCCTGCGCTTGTATAATACCGATTCGCTATTGAAAATATGCAGATGATTTCAACAGGGATATCCGTGA
>DZCT01000153.1 GCA_022736535.1 Desulfatirhabdium butyrativorans
AATCGCAATGACGGATAAGGCATTGAACAGATTGTGTTCTCCCACAAGTTTTGTCTTAAATTTTCCGAACAGCTTTCCGCCTTTCAAGACCTCGAAAATATGCGAAGGTGCCTGAACAGACACTTCTCCGAGATGCCAGAAGGCATCCGAATTTCTGCCGTATCTCACGACATGACATGACTTGTCTCTCACCAATTCGCTCACATTGTCATCGTGAGCAAATGCCAGCAGCGTGCTGTCCGCGGACATGCGGGAGATAAACGCGTCAAAAGCCTGTTTGACATGCGCCGTGTCCCGAAAGATGTCGGCATGGTCAAACTCAACGCTCGTCACCACTGCCATGTACGGCGAATAATGCAGAAATTTCGGTCCCTTGTCAAAAAATGCCGTGTCGTATTCATCACCCTCGATAACGATCACATCTCCTTTTCCGACTCTGTAGTTGCTTTTGAAATCTTTCAAAATTCCGCCGATCATAAACGAGGGATCCAGCCCGGCTTCGTGAAATATCCACGCAAAGAGCGAAGATGTAGTTGTTTTGCCGTGCGTTCCCGTAATGACAAAAGACTTTTTTCCCTTTGCCAGAAAATGGTTCACAGCCTGGGGCATGGAGCAGAAAGGCAATCCTAATTCAAATATTTCAATAGCTTCTGGATTTGTTTTGCTTACGGCATTCCCCACAATCACAAGGTCGGGGCGGTATGCGAGATTTTTTCCGCTGAATCCCTCTGTAACCGCAACGCCTTTGTGCGCGAGAAAATCGCTCATGGGCGGATAAACGCCCTGATCCGAGCCGGTCACGTCAAAGCCCATGTCTTTGAGCATACATGCCAGCGCGCCCATTGCCGTACCGCAGACGGCGATCAGATGTATTTTCTTAATATTGTTCGGAATTATATTTTTTGACAAATCCATCTTGTAATTTCCTTTGTTTTCTGATAAGTTATAATTCTTTTTAATAGATATTATTGGAAAAGATAAAAAAAACCTCTCGCAAAGGGCGCAAAGTACGCAAAGGCGGAGGGAAAGAGAAAAAGAAGCCGCTCTGCGCCTTTCTTTGCGATCTTTGCGTCTTTGCGAGAGATTTATTAGGAGACATTTCCATGATAAATCAGGATATAAAAAATACTTTAAAAGAAATTGCACAGCATTCCGGCCACATCACAGTTTTAACCGGCGCGGGAATCTCCGCCGAAAGCGGCATCCCGACCTTTCGCGGTCCCGAAGGCTACTGGACCGTAGGCGCAAAAGAATACCATCCCCAGGAAATGGCGACCCACAGCATGTTTACACAATATCCCGATGAGGTATGGAAATGGTATTTATACCGTCTCGGCGTATGCCGCAGGGCTGAACCCAATCCCGGACATCTCGCATTGGTCGAAATGGAACGCCGCTTCCCAAAACGCTTCATCCTGATGACGCAGAATGTGGACGGGCTTCATCTGCGCGCCGGAAACAGCCCGGAGCGCACGTTTCAGATTCACGGCAATATCTCCTACATGCGCTGCGCGAGCGAATGCTCCGAGGCGATTTATCCCATTCCCGAAGGCGTGTCTGTCAAGGCAAAAGGCGAAGACCTTACCGAAAGCGACCGGCAACTGCTCAAATGCCCTGCCTGCGGAAAACTCGCCCGCCCGCATGTGCTGTGGTTTGACGAAGGCTACAATGAACATCACTACCGTTTTGCCAGTTCCATGAAAGCCGCACAGCGCACGGCTTTGCTGCTCATTGTCGGCACTTCCGGAGCGACCCATCTCCCGAACTTGGTCGCATGGGAAGTCTTTCGGCGCAAAGGCGTCATCATTGACATCAACATCGAAGAAAATCCTTTTTCCCGCATGGCATTGAGCAGCGGCAGAGGCTACTTCATCAAAAAACCGAGCGCTGCGGTGCTGCCGGAGATTCTGGAAGCATTGGGCGGATAAAAATTTCGGGCAAGAAACTAAGTTTTTTGAAAAAACTTAGTTTGTTCAAAATAACTGTTATCCTGCGACTTCTGCAAAAACCTCCGATGCGGCTTTTATTGTCTTGTCAATCTGCTCGGCAGTATGCGCGGATGAGACAAACAGGGCTTCAAACTGCGAAGGCGCGAGATAAACGCCGCGTTCAAGCATTCCCCTGTAATAAGCTGAAAATCGTTTGAGGTCAGAAGTTTTTGCATCTTCAAAATTGCTGACCGGTCTTTCCGTAAAGAAAAGCCCCAGCATGGAACCCGCCCGGTTAAATGCGGCTTTGATACCGGCTTTTTCCGCAGCCTGTTTCAGCCCATCGGAGAGACGTTTTGATTTCTCCTCCAGATTTTCATAAAAACCGGGCTGTTTCAATTGCTCAAGCGTGGAAATGCCTGCCGCCATTGCCGCGGGATTTCCCGACAATGTTCCAGCCTGATACACAGGTCCCTGCGGCGCAATGTATTCCATGATGTCCCGCCTGCCGCCGTAAGCGCCCACCGGCATTCCGCCGCCGATGATTTTTCCGAGACAGGTGATATCCGGCGAAATGCCGTACAATGCCTGCGCGCCCCCGTAAGCCACCCGGAATCCGGTCATCACTTCGTCAAATATCAGCAGACTCCCGCTTTTTTCCGTAACTTCCCTTAATGTTTCTAAAAATTCCTTTGTCGGCGCGACCATGCCCATATTTCCGGCAACCGGCTCCACGATGATGCAGGCGATTTTATCTCCCTGTTTTTTTATCACATTTCTGACGCATTCCGCGTCATTGTAGGGAAGCGACAGCGTATGTTCCACAAAGCATTTCGGAACGCCCGGACTTCCGGGAATCCCCAGCGTGGCAAGGCCTGATCCGGCTTCCACCAGCAGCGTGTCTGCATGACCGTGATAACAGCCGTCAAATTTGATGACAATATCCCTGCCCGTAAAGCCTCTGGCAAGGCGGATCGCGCTCATGGTGGCTTCGGTGCCGGAATTGACCATGCGAACCATTTCCACAGACGGGACCGCGTCAATGACCGTTTCAGCCAATTGAATTTCAAGGTCTGTGGGCGCGCCGAAACTGATGCCGCGTTGCAGCACATCGGAAATCGCTTTCATCACGGCAGGATGCCGGTGTCCGAGAATGAGCGGTCCCCAGGAGCCGATATAGTCAATAAAAGCATTGCCGTCCGCGTCATAAATCATGGCGCCGTGGCCCCGATGAATAAAGAGCGGTTCCGCGCCTACGGATTTGCAGGCGCGCACGGGGCTGTTCACGCCCCCGGGTATGGATTTCACAGCCTGTTCAAAATATTTGCGGGAATTTTCACGATTCATTTTTTTTAATCTTCCTTTCTCCGGTAAAAATATGTTGACTTTTTTTCAGAAATAGAGAAACTGAATTTGTCAGGACACGCCGCCGGCGTATCCCTGCGAAATATCATCAATCCGTAGGGGTAAGCCCCTGTGCTTACCCTGTTTACCCCGCAGGACAACCGCATCGAATTGTAAAGCGAATTTTCAATTCGCTTCAAAGCGATTTGCAAAATCGCTTTACGGAGGGCGCGCTTGCCGCGCCCAGATGCTTAAACAATGAAATATCAGATACCATTTATTCGGTCAAGTAAGGTTTTGTAACATGGGAAAACAAAAAGCCCCCGAACAGTTCGCCAAATTTTTGTCATACATTCTGGAACGAAAGCCCGACGAATTCGGATTGGTTTTGGATCCGGACGGATATGTGAAGATCAAAGAACTCCTGAAAGCAATTTCCGAAGAAGAGGGCTGGAAACACATCCGCCGGGCAAATATTGAAGAAGTGCTGATTTCTGTTCCAAATTCCCCGATTGAGATTGACGAGACCCGCATCCGGGCAAAAAAGCGTGAAAATCTCCCGAAAATCGCTGTCGCAATCGCGCCGCCCAAACTCCTTTATACCTGTGTGCGAAAAAAAGCGCACGCTTTTGTTTTGGATAAAGGCATTTTTCCCCAGGGTTATCCTAAGATCATTCTCTCGTCAAGCCCCGAACTTGCGGAAAGAATCGGAAAACGGGCAGATACAGAGGCTATCCTGCTGACGGTGCAGACGCAGAAAGCCGGGGATAAAGGCTTGATATTTCAGCAAGCCGGAGAATCGCTTTTTCTTGCCGATTTCATTCCCCCGGACTGCTTCACGGGACCGCCTTTGCCCAAAGAAAAAGCTGAAAGCAAAAAGCAGGATTTGCCGGAAGCGCAGAACGTGAAAAAAACGCCCGGCAGTTTTTTTATAGATTTGAAAGACCTGACAGATGAAGACGCTCATAAGAAGCAGACGGTCTGGGAAAGAAAGAAAAGGGGAATTATCAAAGAAAAAGACAAGCGGCGGCAGCGAAAGCAGAAACAGAAAATGTGGCCCGAATCGTGAATTTCCGAAATTTTTGATTGACAAAGCCTTTGGGAAATGTTAAAAGACAGATTCTTTTTCGGATGGCAGAAGAAAAAGATCGAAAAGGGGCCGTTAGCTCAACTAGGCAGAGCACCTGACTCTTAATCAGTAGGTTATTGGTTCGATTCCAATACGGCCCACCACAAAAAATCATCAAGGGATTGCAAGAAAATTACAGCTTGCAGTCCCTTTTTTATTTTTTTGCCACGAATGAACACGAAAAATACGAAAGAACACGAATTTATTTTTCGTATTTCCTTTCTTTTGTGTAGTAATCCGATTTTGATTTTTTACGGCATATTTTCCGCTTTTTATTTTTTGCCACGAATGAACACGAAAAATACGAAAGAACACGAATTTATTTTTCGTATTTCCTTTCTTTTGTGTAGTAATCCGATTTTGATTTTTTACGGCATATTTTCCGCATAGGTGCCGTATCTCCGTTTTCGGATGCCTGTCTGTGTCCGTCTGTGTGCGTCTGCGGCAAAAAAACAAATAGCGGATCAGTACAGATAAGGCACGGTAAACGCCTTTTGTGAGTCTGATGCTGTGTTTCATTTTTTCTTCAGCAGCTCGATTTCTTTTTTCGTTCTGACCACCTCACCGTTTATCAGACGCAGGCGGATGGCAATAAATTCCATAAATATCCTGTATAACAGCAGCAGAATATCCGCCGCATCATCGGAACTGAGGCGGTTGATAAGGGGCGGCGTGTTGACAGCCAGAAAAACAGCCTTGCCCTGGCATCTCACGGCGCCGGATCTGACAAGCCCCTGCAATGCTTTCATTTCGCCGAATATTTCGCCGATATTGTCTATGACTTCAACATCTCCCTTTTCTTTCTCAAGCCTGACCTTGCCCGCTAAAAGAAAATAAAGACAGGAATCCTCCTCGCCGTCTTTTATAACAAGTTCCTCATGCTCATATTCTCTTATTCTGCTTAATCTGAGGGATTTTTTAAGCCTGTCTGTTTCAAATTCTCTTATCGGCGGAATGACGATCAGTTTCTGTATATTTTGGATATTTTCTTTAACATATTTAAATTCAAGCATTTTTTTCTCCTGTTTTTCAGGAAATCGGCGGGAAGTCGGATAGCAGGAAGGGTGTAGCGGGAGGGTTCGGGGTTCAAGGTCAGAGGCGAAAGCCCCGAACCTCTCACCCCGAACCTCTCACCCCGCAAAACCATCCCCCTGCCCCCTTCAAAGGGGGATTTTTCGCTGACAGACTTACTCTTTTTTCTTTGAATTTCCGGGTTCTTCCGCTTTTGATGCCGGCGCTGCTTTCGGGGCGGCTTCTGCTTTTTCAGATTTCTTTGAATTTCCGGGTTCTTCCGCTTTTGATGCAGGCGCCGCTTTCGGGGCGGCTTCTGCTTTTTCAGCCAGAAGACGGTCAATCACTCTGACAAAATAATCCAGCGTTTTTGCGCCTCTGATAACAACGCCGTTTGCGATAAATACCGGCGTGCCTGTCAGTTTGCGTTCTGCGGCGTCCATTTTTTCAAGTTCTATCTGATCTGAAATCGCGTCTGAATTGCGATCCTTATTGAACTGGTCCATGTCAAGTTTCAAATCCTTGGCAAACTTGACAAACATTTCTTCGTTCAGCTTGGAGGCATTTTCAAACAGCAGATCATGGTATTCCCAGAATTTTCCCTGCTTATTTGCTGCAAGCGCGGCTTTGGCTGCGTCCTTTGCCTCTTTGTGAAAATCAAGCGGATTGTTTTTAAATATCACTTTTACCTGTTCGGGATATTTCTTCAGCACCGCCTCAACGGTTTTGGAACCTCTTTCACAATAAGGACATTGAAAATCCGTATATTCGATAAGGGTAATCGGGGCGTCTTTTTTGCCTTTTACCGGGCTGTTTGCATCAACAGGAATATCTTCGATCCGAGTTTTGAAACTGGCTTCAAACTGCTGTTCCTCGCTCTTTTTTTTCTGTTCCGCCATGTATTCATTGAGCGTGTCCATAATCAGTTGAGGATTTTCCTTGATGACCTGCCTGACGACTTCCCGCAGCTTTTCCTCATCAAGAGTGACTTTGCCGTCAATAGCGATTTCACCTGCATGGGCTGTGACCATACCGAAAAAGACAACACCTGTTAATACAACGCATTTCATCAACATTTTTTTCATACCTGTTTCTCCTGTCAGACAAATCAAGTTTTGTTTGTGTTTTTTCAGCCACGAATGGACACCGATTTTTCACGAACTGAAGAACACGAATTTTTTTAACCGCAACAGCATGAAACATATAGAAAAGCACGAAAGGAAGGAAAATACGAAAAAAATTTCGTGTTCTTCGTGGTTAAAATTTGTGTTCATTCGTGGCTGAATCTTGCTTCAATTCTTCGCCATCAGTTGCGCCACTGCCTTCTCCAATCCGTCAATGGAAAGCTCGAACATGGGAAAAATCTGACGGATCATTTGAATGGTGCGGGTGTAAACCCACATATTTTCAGACACAGGATTCAGCCATACGCAGTGGCGGAAAGTTTCGGCAAGGGATTTCAGACGCTCGATGCTTGCCTTTCCGCTCCGTTCATTTGCGTAGATAGACCCGTCGGTCGCCATGAGTTCATAAGGCGCCATGCTCGCGTCTCCCACCATTATCAGACGGGTTTCCGGATCAAAACGGGCAAGTTCATCCACTTTCCGGGGCTTTTTATACCGCGCCGCATCTTCCCATACCGTATCGTAAATCGTGTTGTGAAAGAAACATATCTTCAGTTCTTTAAACTGCGATCTGGCGTAATCGAACAGCGTCTGAACCACCGGAATATAAGGGTCCATAGACCATCCGCCGTTGTCAATGGCAAGAATGATACTGAGGCGGTCTTTCAAACTCCGGTCAAAGACAATTTCAATTTCACCCGCATTTTTCAATGTCTGATAGATGGTTTTGTCTATGTTCACATTGTCTTTGGGACCTGAGGGAATCATATTCCTCAGCCGTTTTAAGGCTTCGCCGACCATTGCCTGCGTCAGAGGACCGTTCAGAGAATAATCCTTGTATCTGCGCTCCATTGCCACTTTTACGGCAGACTTGTTCCGGGACATGCCGCCCACCCGCATCCCTCCGGGATGGAATCCGGAATGTCCCACCGGCGAAGTGCCGCCGGTTCCGATCCATTTTCCGCCCCCGTCGTGGCGTTCTTTCTGATCCTTGAGACGCTCTTTGAAGTATTCAAGCAGTTCTTCCGGCGAAAGTTTGTTCAACTGCGCCTCGTCCATTCCCAGCACATCGGCAAGCACTTTCGGGTCTTTAAGCCAATCGTCCAACAAGGCTCTTGCGATTTCCGTCAACTGAAGATCATCATTGTCCGGCAGTTCGGCGCCTTGAAAATGATGAGCAAAAATCTGGTCAAAGAGATCAAAATAGCGTTCGCTTTTGACGAGTATGGCGCGGGAAGCGGTGTAGAAATCATCCACCGAACGGATAAGCCCTTTGCTCAGGGCTTTCTGAAGCGTCAGAAAGGATGTCGGACTGACGGGGATTCCCAAGTCTTTCAATTTATAAAAAAAATCAATAAACATTGTTTCCTGTCGCTTGTTGTTTTCAGGTAAAATTGTAGGGGGTGCCGCCGCCGGTCCGCCCCTACCGACACCCAAGTATCACGCCGCGTAAAACGGCCCGGGTTAAAAACAGATAAACCCGTTTTACTAAAATATTTTCCGGCGGCTGGCAAAGCTGGCTGCCCGGTTGTAATCCTGACTTTTTTTGAACAGCACACCGAGATACGGCGCATCTCCCTTGGACAACTGTTTCGGCTTGAAATCCGGGTCCGCATTCAAAGCCCGTATCCAGTTGATCAGTTCCCTGGTCGCGGGTTTCTTTTCTATGGAATCAAGTTCCCGAAGTCTGTAAAAAGTTTCCACTGCGCTTTCAAGAATTTCCGCATCCAAATCCGGAAAATGCACATTGATGATTTTCCGCATCATCTTGGGATCGGGAAAAGCGATGTGATGGAAATTGCATCTGCCGAGAAAAGGATCGGACAAATCTTTCTTCGCATTTGACGTGATGATGATCACCGGACGGTTTTTAGCCTTTACGGTTTTGTCAATCTCAATGATGTCAAATTCCATCTGATCCAGCACATCAAGCATGTCGTCCTGAAAATCCGTGTCTGCCTTGTCAATTTCGTCAATCAGCAGGACGGTGCGAATATCGGCGGTAAAAGCCTGCCCGATTTTTCCCATTTTTATGTATTCTTCGATGTTGCTGATATCCCTTTTGGAATCTCCGAAACGGCTGTCATTGAGCCGGGTCAGGGTATCGTACTGATAGAGCGCTTCAATCAGTTTCATGCTGGATTTTACGTTCAGAATCAGCAGGGGCATTTTCAAACTCTCTGCAATGGCATGAGCCAGCATGGTTTTGCCGGTTCCCGGCTCGCCTTTCAGCAAAAGCGGCATTTCCAGCGCCATGGAGATGTTCACGATGCTTGCTAATTCGGAATCCAAAACGTAACGTGTCGCGCCTGTAAACTTTCTTCCTTCAACCATCAAAAAAACCTCACCTTATATGAAAATTAATTTTTTTATATGCCGGAAGGCATATCTGCAAATATGCCGCCCCCTGCGGGGCTTGTGTCTGTCTGATGCGGTTGCAAATATGTTGACCATCAGGAGGCTTGTTTAAAACTTAAAGCAATAAGATAACGAAAAAGGAGGGAATTGTCAAAAAAAATAAACGGAGCGAAAATATGATTTGATAATATTTCAATATGTTATTATATTCTGTTTTTTTGAAAGGACGATCACATAAAGGGATTTGGAGTTGGCGGGCGGTTTAGAATTTAGAATTGAGAATTGAGAAGTCTGAACGCAGCCGTTTTCCCCAGGGACCTTTATTTTGCCGGATTACATTTCTCACTTCTCACTTCTCAATTCTACCACCCCTTGCCTCCGATGATGCTTTTAATCCTTTCCTCGGTCTTTTTTTCCACAAGGATCATTTTCTTTGCCTGCGCCTTCTTGATTTTTTCAGTCAGGGTTTTCAGATCAGCGGGTTTTTCCACAAGGTCCATCGCGCCGAGTTTCATTGCTTCAATGCCTTTCTCCACAGTGGCGTGACCCGTAAGGAGGATGATTTGCAGATCCGGCTGTCTTTTCTTGAGAGCTGCCAGCGCCTCCAATCCGTCCATTTCCGGCATCTGAAGGTCAAGGATAATGGCATCGTAGGATTCGCCGCTCTCCACTTTTTTAATCGCTTCCGAAGGGGATGTGGTGGCGGATACATTCATGCCCCGGTTCCGCATCCGTTCTCCCAAAGCATTTACAAATTCTTCTTCATCGTCAACGAGCAAAATTTTTTCAGACATGGCTTATCTCCTTAAATTGTAGGGCGGGCATTTCATGTCCACCTATGTTTTTGTGCAAACTGAGAATCAATGCGTCCGAGTCAACGGTGATGCCGGCTTTTAATGCCTTCATCAGAGATTGTTCCCGTTCCGAAGGGAAAATATCTGTCGCCGCGCGGCTGAGATTTTCGAGCCGGACAAACCGAATCCGTACCATATTTTCCGCTTCTTCTGTGATGATGTCAAGCGTTTTTCCGGTGCCGACTGCATTCAGGGCAAAGTCCAGACACAGCCCTATCAGATTTTCCAGCAAAAAAGGAGCCGTGGTGATGATAATCCTCTGCGCCGGAAGCGTTGCTCTGACGGTTACGCCTTTTCCCGAAGCGATTCTGCCGTAAAGCGTTGCCACGAAAGCCGACATATCACCCACATCCACGCTTTTGACCGCCTCATCCGCACTGTGGGCAAAGCGGTTCATATTTTTGATGATACCGTCCGCTCGCTGAATCTGCTGCATGATCTTTTCTGCCAAAAGTTTGACCCGCTCCGGATCAATGGGCATCCCTTTTTCCGCCATGAAAGTAAAATCTTCCAAAAGCCCGGCATTTTCATTCATCACTGCCAGCGCGTTTTTGACCTCATGGGAAATCGAGGCAGACATTTTTCCGAAAAAACGAAGTGCGGTCTCAGCAATAATATCCACTTTAAAACTCCTTGATATTGTCGGTAGAGGTCTTAACTGACAGGAAAGATTTCTCGCTCCGCTCGAAATGACATATTGCTGCACTTGAAACGGTAGGGCGGGCCCGGGCTGAGAACAGATTGACCCCGCCGGTTTTAAAATGTGTTTTTCATAGGGCGGGGGCCTAACCCCGCCCTATCGTTTTGAGATGTCTGCGCCGGTACTGTCATTTCGCCCCCCATTGTTGTCATTTCGCCCCCCCCATTATTGTCATTTCGACCCTCATTATTGTCATTTCGACCGAAGGGAGAAATCTGAGATTCTTCGCTCCACTCGAAATGACAATGCGCTTCGGGCGTTTTTCAGTTCACAGAATACC
>DZCT01000614.1 GCA_022736535.1 Desulfatirhabdium butyrativorans
CCACAGAGATCACAGAAAAAACTCTGTGATCTCTGTGGGAAAGCCCTCTGCGGGAAACAAAATTTCCCACAGAAATCCGATCACAACTTTAACCATCATGCCGGGAGGATCAGAAACATGGAAAGATTAGCCGATAAAATGAATCAGGCCGTAAAAGAAATGGGAGACAAAGAAGGAAAATATCTGACCTTCACCCTTGCCGATGAAGAGTACGGCATCGGTATCTTAAAAATCAAAGAAATCATCGGGATGATGCCGATTACCTTTGTTCCCCAGACGCCGAAATTTGTAAAAGGTGTTATCAATTTAAGGGGCAAAGTGATACCCGTGATAGACCTCAGACTGAGGTTCGGTATGAAACCGATGGATTATAATGACAGAACCTGTATCATTGTCGTGGAAATTGCCGGGGAAACCGGAAAAGTGATGATCGGCATTGTGGTGGATACGGTTTCGGAAGTATTGAATATCAAAGGCGAAGACATTGAAGACACCCCGGCATTCGGCACAAAATTGGCAACGGATTATATTCTCGGAATGGCAAAAACGGAAGGCAGCGTCAAAATTCTGATTGATATTGACCGGGTTCTCAAGTCCGAAGAAATTACGCTGATCAAAAAAAGCGTTATCAGTTAAAGAAGCAGGGCGGGCGGCACGTCGCCCGCCCTGCATATCCCGCTGTTTTTTAAGGTATTAAAAAAATGTCCGCAAAGATAACAAACATAAAGAGCCGTTTAATCGCCATATTCGCTTTTCTGATTTTATCTTTTGTTTTTTTGGCTGTATTTTCAAAACTGATGCTGGAGGAATCAAAAGACTGGGCGGAAACGCTTTACGGTCATCCGATGCCGGTTTCCAATGCCGCACTGAAGGCAACCGTCAATGTGACAAAAATCCATATTGCCATGAAAAACTTGCAGACTGCAACCAAAGAAGCGGACCTGCATCGTGAAATTGCGAAGATAAATGAATTGGAAAAGCAGGTTTTTACAGAATTGGATATTGTCGCGGAACTGATTCTGGGCGAGGAAGGACAGAAGCTTGAAAAAGAAACCAGAGCATACTTCGGGCATTGGAAACTCAAACGGGATCAAGTCATCGCAGCCTTGAAAAAAGCTGATGCAGCGGCAGCAGAAAAACCCGGGAACGAGAACTGCTTGCTTCATCGGGAACATCTTGAAGAAAAAATGATGCAGATTCATCAATATGCGAAAAACAGAGCAGACAAATATATAGACAGAATAAGGGAAATATTAAACACTACGGAATTTATCTTTTTTATTGTTATTTTTGTCATTCCCTTCTGTTTGGGAACTTTTGTTTTTATTTTTCTTGTCCGAGGCATCACCGGACCGCTTGAAAAAGCAATTTCCGTGTTGAAGGAGACTTCGGAGCAGGTAACGATGGTGTCGGGTCAGGTGGCTTCGGTCAGTCAGTCTTTGTCGGGCAGGTCATCCGAGCAGGCATCGTCCGTTCAGGAATCCGCGGCATCTCTTGAAGAAATCGCTTCCATGTCAAAACAGAATTCAGACAATGCCGACCGCGCGGACAGTTTTATGAAAGAAGTCAGACAGGTAATTGAAAAAGCGGCAGCATCAATGAGAAACCTGACAGTTTCCATGGAAGAGATCACCCGTGCAAGCGAAGAGAGTTTCAGAATTATCAAAACCATTGACGAAATTGCGTTTCAGACCAATCTGCTGTCGCTGAATGCCGCAGTTGAAGCCGCGCGGGCAGGCGAAGCCGGGGCAGGATTTGCTGTGGTTGCCGATGAGGTCAAAAATCTTGCCTCACGGTCAGCAGAAGCCGCAAGAAATACATCTGCTCTGATTGAGAGTACCGTAAAAAAAATCAGGAACGGTTCCGAAGTGATGGCTCAAACCGGCAATGCTTTTTCAGAACTTACCGGAATTTCATCAAAAGTCGGCGATCTTATCGGCGAAATTGCCGCAGCGTCCAATGAACAGACCCGGGGCATTGAGCAACTGAGTATCAGCGCGTCCGAAGTTGACAAAATAACGTAGCAGAACGCAGCCGATGCCGAAGAATCCGCCTCTATTTCCGAAGAAATGTACGGACATGCGGAAAAGATGAAAGCATTGCTTGAGGGCTTGGCGGCATTGATCGGGGAAAGGATTAAGAGTGAGAAGTGAGAAGTGAGAAGTGAGAAATAGGGCTTCGGCTCGGAATGACAGAAACGTCTGACAAATTAAAACTCACCTTACGCACCTTTTTATAGTAATAGGAGTTACGCAGTTGATCTCGTTCCCACGCTCCGCGTGGGAACGTCCCGGGG
>DZCT01000154.1 GCA_022736535.1 Desulfatirhabdium butyrativorans
AAATGAACTGCTCGGCATACGGCATCTGCTGGGCGGTTCCGGGGCTTCGGAAAAAGTTGCGGAGATTGCTTTAACTATTCTGACACAAAAGCACGAAAGAGATGAAAGCGCGAAATGAAAGAGATGAAAGTTGTTGATGGTAAAGCCGAGACCTCTTATAAAACATTGCTTTTTGTATGCTGTGCGATTTCTTTCGGCAGTTATTCCGCCTCGTATATGAGACTTCCGGTGGTGCCGCTTTATGCCCGGTCTTTAGATATTCCGACGGCACAGATAGGTGTCATCAATTCGGCTTTCTTTTTGATGGCAGGCTTGCTGTCACTGCCTTCGGGGATGCTCTCCGACCGTGTGGGATGCAAACGGGTCGCGGCTTTCGGACTGGTGATGTTGACGCTCTCTTCTTTTCTGCTCTGTTTTTCTGAGACATTCAGTCAACTCACATTTGTCTATCTGCTCTTCGGCGTGGGCATTGCCGCGTTCGGTCCCACAATGATGTCTTATGTCGCGGATATTTCTCCGCCCACGCATCTGGGGCGTTCTTACGGATGGTACACCACCGCGCTTTTCGGCGGCATGAGCGTGGGACCTGCCATCGGGGGCTTTGTGGCGCAGGAGTTCGGATTCCTCCGTGTTTTTTTTATTTCAGGCATCTTCATTTTTCTGAATTTCTGGGCGCTTGTGATTTTCTTTCCCTCCTCTCCTTCCGCTGACAAACGGCAAAAAAAAGCTGTGGTTGTAAAAATGCTTTTCAAAAACCGCACGCTGATTGCCTGCTGGCTTACGGCTATTGGCGGCTGTTTCGGACTTGGCATGTTTATCACTTTTATTCCGCTGCACGCGCAGAATCAGGGCTTGAACGTCGGAGAGATCGGCTTGGTCTTTTCCGCTCAGGCGATTTCCAACGCGCTGTCACGGATTCCCTTCGGCTATCTCAGCGACAGGATCGGACGGCGCAGCCTGCTGGTTATCATCGGATTTATAGGCGTTGCCGCAGCCATGGCAGGATTCGGAATATCTGCAACTATCTGGCATTTCATCATGTTCGCGGTTGCCGTCGGGGTCGGTATGGGATTGGCGTTTACCTCGGTAGGCGCGCTCATCGCGGAGGTCGTTCCTTCAGAGGCGCGGGGCTTTGCCATGGGCGGATATAACACCTGTATTTACTTGGGAATGATGCTCAACGCGGCGTTTATGGGAACTGTCATTCAGGCTGTCGGCTTCAGATATGCTTTTTTCATTGTCGCGTCAGAAATACTTTTCTTCATCAGCGTATTTTATTTTTTAATCAAAGATTTTAAAAAGTTGAATGTTTGAGCATGATAAAAAGAAATTACATAAGCCCCGTCAGGGGCGGCATATTTGTAGCATGAGAGGGTTACAGGTTTTCCAATTCATCACAGAGATTTTTTAAGAGTTTTCCGATGTCATCTGAGCTTACATCATCTTTGTCTCCTTTAAAATAAACTGTCAGGAGATAAATGTTGAAGTCATTTTCCTTAAAAAGATAAATGATGCGGAATGCCCCGCTTTTACCCCTTTTCATATCGGCGCTTGCAACTCTTATCTTCCAAATCTCCCTGTCCCAGCCCGGAACGGGGTCGCCGAGAGGAGCATCGGATTCCAGTTTACGGATGATATCAATAATGTCATCCTTGATATGACGGTATTTCTTTTTCAGAATTTTCAGAGATTTCTGAAAAGTATCGGTCAGATAAACTTCATAATTCATCCCATACTTCCTTCCAGCGGCTGACCTTGTTCTGTCTGACATCATCCAGCCCCTTGCGGATCAGTCTGACAAATTCCGCCGACGCTGAAAGATTTTTCATTTCCCGGTAATCTTCAATTTCCTCAAGCATTGAAAGAAAATTTTTTATCGGAATGATGACTGCCGTAGGGTGTCCTTTTTTATCAACAATATATTGTTCTGCAAACACTTTTAAATTTGTTTCCCTGCTCATGGAAAACTCCTTGCTTTCGGTCAAAATATTTATCCATGTCTGATGTTTTCGGAAAGTCGGACAATTTTTTCAATATCTGCAAAAAGAATCATAGACATATCTTTGTCTTTTATCTCATCCGAATAAATTCTTTCTATAATAAGAATAAATTAAGAATTTTGTCAAGAGTTTTTTCAGAAGAAGATTTCATTACGATTTGTTGACAAATGTAAAAAAAGAACTTAGTTTCTAAGATATTAATGATGAAAAGGATCATTAGACTTTATCGGAAATAAGCGGCTGAATTTTTTATCTCTCGCAAAGCACGCAGAGAACGCAAAGGAAAAAAACTTTCATAAAAACTTTGCGCCCTCTGCGCCCTTTGCGAGAACCTTTTTTTATTTCCGATAAAGTCTATTGCAACATCACGATATGGACATAAAATATCTGAAAAATCTGCTGGAGCAGGTTCAAAGCGGCAGCGTGGATATAGACGCTGCCGTGCATGAGTTGAAAAATCTGCCGTTTGAAAATCTGGGCTATGCCAGAATTGACAACCACCGGAGCATCCGCACCGGCGTGTCGGAAGTCATTTACTGCGAAGGCAAAAACATCGAACAGATTCAGGGTATTGTCAGAAGAATATCTCAGCGGCATCATAATATTCTCGCGACCCGATGCGGAAAACAGGTGTTTGAAGCTATCCGGGATGCAGATGCAGATGCCGTTTATTACGATCTTGCCCGGATTGCCGTCATCAAGCCCCAGCCGGTAGAAAAAGTCGGCAATATCGTTGTCGTCAGCGCGGGGACTTCCGACATTCCGGTGGCGGAAGAAGCCGCTGTCACCGCGGAAGTTCTCGGAAATCAGGTCAAACGCATCTACGATGTGGGCGTTGCCGGTATTCATCGGCTATTGGATGTTCGGGACGAGCTGTTTGAGGCAAATGTGGCGGTAGTGGTCGCGGGCATGGAAGGCGCGCTTGCCAGCGTGGTCGGCGGATTAGTTTCCTGTCCGGTCATCGGCGTGCCGACCAGCATCGGTTACGGCGCCAGCTTCGGCGGACTTGCCGCGCTCCTGAGTATGCTCAACAGTTGCGCTTCCGGCGTGTCGGTGGTCAACATAGACAACGGCTTCGGCGCGGGCTATCAGGCGAGTCTTATCAACAAATTATGTAAATAATGTCATCGTGCTGTACAGTCGGAGCGGAAACAATTCGGTATCACGGAAAAACTCCCCGCTCCCTTCTCAAATTTATTTATCTTGACATAAAAGCCTGTCTTTTTATAAACTGTAAAAATTAGACTTTATCGGAAATAAAAAAAGGTTCTCGCAAAGGACGCGGAGAGCGCCAAGGAAGAAAGACAGAAAATATCCGGTCTGAAATTTTCAGCAGCTTTGCAGTCTCTGCGCTCTTTGCGGGAGACTCAGCCGCTTATTTCCGAAAATGTCTATTATATATCCGGAATGTCAAACTGATAGTTTGGCTTTGCTGAAATTCCATTTCAGCGCTCCGGAAAAAATCAGAGGCGGAAATTTGCAGAAAAATATTTATTATCAGGAGGTTTTATGAAAAAACAGTTTTGGCTCATGGTCTGTCTGGCGTTTTGCCTGACATTGCTCACGGGAACGCCGGTTTTTGCGGAAAAAGCAATCAAAGTCGGTATCGTTGACTGTTACAGCGGACCGCCCAGCACCTACACCAACGATGTCCGGGATGCCTTCAAACTCGCAACGGACAAAATCAACGCCAAAGGCGGCGTTCTGGGCAGAAAAATCGAGTTTGTCACCCGGGACGACAAATTTAAAGTGGATGTGGGACTGAGCGCGGCAAAAGAACTGCTGATGCGGGAAAATGTTGACATTCTTATGGGAACGATCAACAGCAGCCTTGCGCTGGCCATTTCCGATCTGGCAAAAACAGAAAAAATTCCCTTTTTGGTCACATTTTCAAAAAGCGACAAAATCACGGGCGAAAACGGACACCGTTATGTTTTTTCCATGAATGAAAACACCGCAATGGCTGGAAAAGCCGGCGCGGTGGGGCTGGCAAAGAAGCCTTTTGTGAAATACTGGATCGCAGGCGATGATTATGAATACGGTCATGCCATTGCCGACGGCGTATGGGAAAATCTCAAAAAGCTGAAACCGGAAGTGCAACTGCTGGGACAGTCCTGGTGGAAAGTGGGCGAACCGGATTTTACGCCTTACATTACCGCCATTCTCTCGGCAAAACCGGATGCGGTGATTGTCGCCACCGGCGGCAGAGCCTGCGTGCCGTTTCTGAAAGCGGCTCAGGCGACCGGTTTCAACAAGCAGATTCCTTTTTTCATGCACACGGCAACCGAGCTTTCCACGCTGGAGCCGCTGGGACTTGACGCGCCCGAGGGCGTCATCGGCACGTCGAATTATCAGTTCTACTATCCCGATACGCCGGAAAATCAGGCATTTGTCAAAGATTTCAAAGACGCTTTCGGCAGATATCCCAGAGTCGGCGCGCTCTACGGCTATATCACGGCGGTTTTCATGGCAAATGCCTATCAGAAAGCCGGCGAAGTCAATACTGAGAAATTCATTGACGCGCTGGAAGGCATGAGCGTTGACAGCCCCATCGGCAAACTGACCCTGCGGAAAGAAGACCATCAGGTGATGTTTCCCATGTTCATGGGCGTCACCAAGAAAGCCGAAGGCTACAATTTCCTGATTGCGACAGATATTGTCACCATTCCCGGCGAAGAAGTGATGCCTACAGTCGAAGAAATCAACAAGGCGAGAGGGAAGAAATAAAAATTTTTGCCACGAATGCACACGAATGTTTCACGAATTAAAATACACGAATTAAATTAAAAAATGTATGAGTTACGCACTCGGCTCGTTCCCACGCAGAGCGTCAATGCCGTCAAGTTAAGCCTTCCGGAGTGCTGAAATGAGCGAAGCGAAATTTTAGCACTTGCTAAAATTTCATTTCAGCACTCCGGACGTTCCCACGCAGAGTGCGGGAACGAGAACTAAAAATTCGTGCAGTTTTATTCGTGAAAAATTTGTGTCCATTCGTGGCAGATCACGCGCCGAAACATGAACTGGAAAATCTTCCGAATCCTTTTTTTTGCAATCTTTTCTTCCGTGCTGGGACAGGGAATAGTTGTTCCGCTGCTGCCTGTTTACGCGCAGAAACTCGGCGCGACCGGCATCCATATCGGACTCATTTTCGGCGCATTTTCTTTTTCCATGTCAGTGGTGCTGCCCTTTATCGGGCGGCTTTCGGACAGATCGGGACGAAAGCCTTTTATCATTGTCGGGCTGTTTGCCTACTTTGCCGCGTCTGTCGCGTTCATGTTTTCCTCAAATGTGACCGCATTGATTGTGATACGCTTTTTACAGGGCATTGCCGCAGCCATGATTACACCTGTGGCAGAGGCATATATCGGCGACATCACACCGAGAGGAAAAGAAGGCATGGTCATGGGTCTGATGAATGTGGCATACTGCGGCGGATTGTCCGCGGGTCCCTTTATCGGCGGCATCGCAAAAGACGCCTTCGGTATGCAGGCTGCTTTTTTTATCATGGGAATGATATGTCTCTGCGGCTTTATGATGAGCAGTCTTTTACTCCCAAGCCGGAAAGAGGAAAAGCTGATTGCCAAAAATACTGAACCGCCGCGTTACCGCGTTATTTTTCAAAGCAGACACATCACCGGACTCTTTCTGTTCCGCTTTGCTTACAGCATCTGTCTCGGTATTGTCTGGTCATTTGCGCCCCTGATCGCCGATAAGGAATACGGCTTCTCCGGCACTGCGACCGGCATGGTGATTATGCTCGGCGTATTTGTCAGCGCGGTGATCATGACGCCGATGGGGCATCTGGCAGACAGATTCAGCAAGCGGATGCTGATGGCGGCAGGCGGTCTTGTTACATTCGCTGCCATGTTTTTCTTTACACGCCTGCACGCGTCCTGGGAACTTTACGCTGTCAGCATTCTTGTCGGTGTCGGAAACGGGGTTTCCATGCCGCCGGTCATGGCAATGACCGTGATTCTGGGACGTAAAAATGCGGCGATGGGAACGATCATTTCGCTTCTGATATTAGCCGAAAGCATGGGCGCGGTTGCCGGGTCTGTGCTGGGCGGCTCAATCGTGGATATATGGAATATGAAAGCCGCTTTCGGCAGCGGGGGAGCTGTCATGCTGCTGGCAACGCTGCTGGGGATGTATCTCACTTCGGATTTCCGCAGACTTGAAAAAGGGTAGCGGTCTAAAAGTAGTGTTCTGTCATTCTGAGCGGAGCGAAGAATCTCTGAGACCCTTCACTCCGCTCAGGGCTACGGCTCAGGGCTGCGGCTCAGAATGACAGGGACATAGTTCATCACCTCTTCTGCACCACTACCAGAAAATCAGAGAAAAAATATGCCATCTGTTGCAAAACGACTGAACAACTTTACGGAATCGGTGATTCGTGAAATGACACGCGTCGCCAACAAATACGGCGCTATCAATCTTTCGCAGGGCTTTCCGGATTTTGATCCGCCACCGGAACTGATCGCTGCCGCCAAGCTCGCATTGGACAAGGGATTTCATCAATATGCGGTCACATGGGGAGCGCCGAATCTCCGAAACGCGCTGATACAGAAACAGCGTTACTGGATGGGGCTGGATTTGGACCCGGACGCGAATATTGTCGTGACCTGCGGCAGCACGGAAGCCATGATGACCGCCATGATGACCGCGTGCAATCCCGGTGACAAAGTGATTGTTTTTTCGCCTTTTTATGAAAATTACGGCGCGGATACCATTCTCACCGGCGCGGATCCGATTTATGTGCCGCTGTATCCGCCGGATTTCAATTTTGATCCTGACGAACTCCGCAACGCGTTCAAACAGGGCGTGAAAGCCTTGGTGCTGTGCAATCCCTCCAATCCCACGGGAAAAGTTTTCACACGGGAGGAGTTGCAGTATATTGCTGATCTCGCTCAGGAATTTGACGCATTCGTGATTACGGACGAGGTGTATGAACATATTGTCTATGCGCCGCATCGTCACACTTACATTGCCAGCCTGCCGGGGATGTTCGGGCGGACGATTTCATGCAGTTCGCTTTCCAAAACCTATGCGATTACCGGCTGGCGGCTGGGTTATGTGATTGCTTCTGCGGAAGTGATTGCCGGCGCGAAAAAAGTTCACGATTTTCTGACAGTGGGCGCAGCCGCGCCGCTTCAGGAAGCGGCAGTGACCGCGCTGAATTTTCCCCTGAGTTATTATGAAGAATTGCAGGCAAGATATGCCCGGATGCGGGACTGTTTTCTGGCTTATTTGGATCAGGCAGGACTGCGCTATACGATGCCTCAGGGTGCATATTACGTGCTGGCGGATATTTCGGACTTTGATGCGGAAAATGATACGGCATTCTGTCACTGGCTTGCCAAAGACATCGGCGTGGCGGCAGTGCCGGGATCCAGCTTTTTTAAAGAGCCGGTCAGGCATCTGATTCGTTTTCATTTTGCCAAACGGGAGGAAACGCTTGTCGCAGCCGGGGAGCGGCTTTTGAAATTGAAACACGAAAGCATGAAAAGAACGAAAACACGAAAATCTGTCTGAACATGAAAAAAAGGGGGGGGGTAGTGGGTTAAACCATTTGATAACAATACGTTATCGGAAATAAAAAAGGTTCTCGCAAAGGGCGCAAAGAGCGCAAAGTTTTTATAAAAAAGTTTTTCCCCTTTGCGTTCTTTGCGTGCTTTGCGAGAGACTTTATATTAGACTTTATCGGAAATAAAAAAGGTTCTCGCAAAGGGCGCAAAGAGCGCAAAGTTTTTATAAAAAAGTTTTTCCCCTTTGCGTTCTTTGCGTGCTTTGCGAGAACCTTTATATTACACCCGAAAACATTGCTCCTATCAGAAAGTATTACCTACTTTCGTTACAACTCCGGAAACCGTAAAACTGCTGTATTTGGTTCCGGCAGTATATGTCCCGCCCTGATACAGACCGTCTTTCACCGCGCCGCTCGAGCTTCCTCCTATATAAACATTGTACGCAGAACCTTTCACGAGTTCCGGAGAGGAAAAAACGATTGACTGATAGGTTTTTGAAGGCGCAAAGGTCAAAATTTCTTTACCGTCGCTGCTCTGAATGTGAACCGGAGAACCGGCTCGCTGCGCGCTGTTAAAATTCATCAGCAAGGAATTTTGGGTTGATGTGTTTCCGGGCGCCTGCGCCATGCCGGAACTGCCCGCCGCCACCAAAAGTCCGCCGCTGATGTTGAAATAGCCGTCATAATCCAAAGCGCCGTTGCCGTTGTTGGTGGGACCGTTCACTATCACATCGCCTCCGGTCATCAGAATCGAGCCGTTCACATCAATGCCGTCGCCCGCGGCATTCGCCGCAATATAGCCGCCGTTGATATACAGCCAGTAATTGCCTGAAGCTGTCGTAAAAGCGTCCTGTCCGGGTCTGCCGGTCTGTCCGGGTCTCACATTCATTCCTGAACCGTCATTGCCGCCCGCGACATTGATGCCGTCATCGCTTGAGACCATGCGGATGTCTCCGTCATTGATGGTGATCACCGCGCTTTCAATGCCTTCGTAAGATTTTGCAATGGTGAAATTTCCGCCGCTGATTTCCACCGAGGCGTCGGCATGAATGGCGTCATCACCGGAAGAAAGATTGAATGTTCCGCCATTGATGATGATGCTTCCGTTTGAGTGAATGGCGTCATCCGCAGAATTGGCAGTCATATCTCCGCCTTCGATAATGACGCTCACAACGCCTTTGATGCCTTTGGCGGACAAATCTCCGGAAATATAGCTGCTGCTGCCGCCTCCGGAAGACAGCGTGATTTTTCCGCCGGTGATTGTCACATCTGTCTGCGCGTCAAACGCGTCTCCGCCGGCAGTGACATTGATGACGCCGCCCTCAACAGAAATATATCCTTTTTCCGTATCTTCCTCATTGTCGGATTTGATACCGTCTCCGCCTGCCTTTACCGTGAGGTTTCCGTCTTTGACGACAAGGTAATCCTTTCCCCGCAAGCCGTCATCTGCCGCGTCTATACTGATGTTGCCGCCGGTAATCGTGATGCCGTCTTTGCTGGCAATGCCGTCATTGTAATTTCCGTCAACTGTCAGCGAGCCGCTGCCGCGGATTGTGAGGTCGTTTTTGCTGAAAATAGCGGCATTGGGTTCGTCTGTCGTCGGGTCTTCAAAAATATAGGATGCCCCGTCTGAGACATCATTCTGCGTATTGTCTGCAAGCGTGATAACCGTGTGTTTCGCGCTGAGAGCAGCAACAGCCGCGCCGGAACCGTTTCTGATATTGACGCCGTTGAAGATAAGCGTCACGGTTTCCGCATCCGCGGTATCCACAACAATCTGTCCGTCGGTCAGAGAACCGCTGAGGGTGTATGTTCCGGCAGATGTAATCGTCACTTTGCTGCCGTCAACTGTTGCGCCCGCGCCGCTGACGCTGGCGGAATTTCCGTTCAATACGATTCGGACCCCTTCGGCGCTGTTGTCAGTTTCTCCGTCTGACTTGCGAAATTCTTCCAGCAGCATCTTTATTTTTGAAAGTTTGCTTTGAGATACCGAGACATCAGAACCGGCGGCAAAGCAGTTGATAATGCCTGTCAGAAAAATGACACAGCAACATAATCCGACCGAAAATGAACAACATCTTTTCCTCATGTTTTTTCCTCCTGAATAATTTTAACAGGGATGAACAGGATAAATCCCGTATTCTCTCGTTCCCACGCTCCGCGTCCGCCCTCCGGAGTGCTAAAATGAAATTTTAGCATTTTTAGGCAGGTGCTAAAATTCGCTCCGCTCATTTCAGCACTCCGGACCGGGATCCGGAGTGCTGAAATGAAATTTTAGCATTTTTAGGCAGGTGCTAAAATTCGCTTCGCTCATTTCAGCACTCCGGAACACGCTCCGGAGCCTGGGAACGAGAGTAATTCATATCAGAAATGCGGTACAGTCCCGCCGCCTAAATTCGTTACAACTCCGGAAACCGTAAAACTCGTATATTTAGTGCCGGGCGTATATATTCCGTCCTGATACAGACCGTCTTTCACCGTGCCGGTTGAGGTTCCGCCTACATAAACATTGTATGAAGAACCTTGTTGTGAGTTCCGGCGAAGAGAACGCAACTGACTGATAGGTTTTTGAAGGCGCAAAGGTCAAAATTCCCTTTCCGGCTGCGGTCTGAATGTGAAACAGAGAACCAGTTGCCTGCGCTGTGTTCAGATTCACCAGCAAAGAATTTTGAGTTGATGTGTTTCCGGGCGCCTGCGCCATGCCGGAACTGCCCGCCGCGACTAAAAGTCCGCCGGTAATTTTAAAAGAGCCGTCATAATCCATCGCGCCGTTGCCGTTGTTAGTGGGACCGTTCACAATCACATCGCCGCCGGTCATCACGATTGAACCGTTCACATCAATGCCGTCGCCCGCGGCATTCACTGCCATATAGCCGCCGTTGATATACAGCCAGTAATTGCCTGTGGGCGTGATACCGCCCGGTCCGGGTCTCACAGGAGTTCCGGAACCGTCATTTCCGCCCGCGACATTGATGCCGTCATCACTTGAGACAACATGAATATTTCCGTTGTTGATTGTGATAAGCCCGCTTTCAATACCTTCATAAGATTTGCTGATACTGAAGCTCTCCGCCGTTAATTTCTATGGAGGTATCCGCATGAATGCCGTCATCTCCGGAGGCAATATTAAAAGCGCCGCCGTTGATTGTCAGACTGCCATTTGAATGAAGAGCGT
>DZCT01000155.1 GCA_022736535.1 Desulfatirhabdium butyrativorans
AGACAGGGAAAAAGAACTGGGGAATCTGCTGATGCAGCTCCGCTCACTCACCATGAAGCAGGACGGTTATATTTCCGGAGAAACACTGAAACGCTTTGACAAACCCGGCGAAACAATGGTGATCAGCACATGGCAGTCGGTGGAAGCCTGGCAGTCATGGATTCTCACCAGAGAAAGACGCCAGCTTCAGGACAAAATAGACGAACTGCTCGGTGAAAAAACAGTGTATGAGATTTACCAATATTAATTCAAAGGGGCGGGCATGTTTTTTCACGCATGTCCGCCCCTTTTTCTTTCCGGATTTAACCTTCAGGAATTATCATCACCTGATCGGGGCTGATTTTTTGCCGGTTTTTGACAGAATCGGATTCTGCGACAGACATCACGGCTGAAATATTCTCAAGGGGCTGTCCGTGACGGACATAGCGGTTTTTTCCGGTCCGGTTGTTCGATTCTTTTTCAGATGTCGGTTCGTAGGGAGTTTTGCGCTCCTCAAGCGACATGTATTCTCCCGGAATTTTCAGCAACTGTCCGACTCTGATCATTTTCGGATTTTTGATGCCGTTGAGCTTCATAAAAGTTTTGATCGGCACCTTATGCGCGCTTGCAATTTCCGAAAGCGTCTGTCCCCTTCGGACACGGTATCCTTTTGTATAATAAATATGTTGATATTTAAGCGAATCCGGAATCGCTTTATAGCTTTGCGCCAGAATGTCTTTATATTTGAGCGGCACATTGAGATTGTAGTTTTTCGGAATGAAATTTCCCTCCTTAAACACAGATTCGTCTATGGAAGGATTCAACAGTCTGATCTCCTCTACTTTAAAGGGGAAATACTGTTCAAAAGTTTCACAACTGATGAAATCAGGAAGTTTCAACTGTGTGACTTCCAAAGGCTTTTGAACTTCAATATCTCTGAAGTACGACTGATAGTCGGCACCTATCTCCACAGCGGCCAGAAACTGTGCATAAAAATTCCGGGATGCAAACTCAAATTTGGGACCGTTATAATTCAGAACAATATCTTCAATCTCTTTGGACTCCAAACTTTTTACAGCATTCAGGATTCCCTGCACACCGTAATTATAGGCTGCCACAGCTAAAGGCCATGATCCCAGACTGTTATAATTGTCTGTCAGAAAGCGGGCTGCGGCTTTTGTCGAAAGAATCGGGTCCCTGCGTTCATCCAGCAGGTTGTTGACGGTCAGTTTATAGTGCTTTCCGGTTCTTTTCATAAACTGCCATAAGCCGGCAGCGCCTGCATTGGATACAGCAAACGGGTCAAAGGATGATTCAATCGCGGGGAGATAAACTAATTGTTCGGGAACATTCTGTTTCACAAAGATTTTTTTCATGCTTTCAAGATAAGCGCCTGAACGGATGATGCTGTTCTGAAAGGAATCGGCAGTTCCCGGCTGAATACGCACCCGATCTTTGGCATCTTTCTTTTTTACATGAGGAGTTTCCGGAAGATTTTTAAAGAGAGAACAGATTCGCCGCTCTTCTTTGTTCATGGTTCGGGAGCGTTCCCAGGGCAGGTTTGCAAGAATGCTTTCATATTTTTCCTTTTCAGCTTTCACGGCTTCATAAGCTTCGGTTTTGTTTGCAAAAGTCGGGCTGCTGGTGTCAATCACTTCATAGATCACGCTGACATACCAGTTGTCGTGAATGACCATCTGGTCTGCGGTGTATTCGGAAAAAATTTTTTTCCAGAATTCAATCTGCGGCTTCAGTTCTTTAGGCGCAACAAAAGGATTGAACCCGGGTTCTTTCGGCAATATGGGAAAAGGACCGAATACGGATATTTTTTTACTGATCTCATAAGTTACTGACGGGATTGCCAGAAAAAAACATAATAGCGTCAGACTTAAAATGAATTTCTGAAACCGAACCCCTGTTGCAAGGAATTTCAATTTTAAAGCGCTGTGTTTCAGCATCTGTCTGACAGTAGCGGTTTTTTCTTTTTTCGGAATGTCCGAAGGGTTTTCCTGTGTCATTTTCTTATACCTCATAAACACTATTATATCATTTTTCATATACTTGGTATAGGAAATAACAAATCATTCAACAGAAAACAACCAAAAAACAACATTCAGGCTGAAAAAATTCAAAAAAAAATTATTATTTTTAAAAATATATATAAATTTCAATTTGTTCAGTGTTTTGAGAATTATGATCTGAAACTGCATTTTCAGATTGATCCCGTTTCCACGCCCCGCGTGGGAACGAGAGGCGGGTTCCGGGAAAAAATTCAACTGCGTAATTCCTAATAAGATGCTAAAATTTCATTTTAGCACTCCGGAGCTGTTAAACCTTGCCGCTTCTCAATCCGGCGGAATATCAAATTCCTGAGATTTTGTATCTGCCAATATTTTTTCCATATAATCCGCCCAGACGGAAAAAGCAGCCTGCGGGGCGATTTTCTCTTTTTTCCGGGAGCCCGTATCCGTTCCCACCCGCACGCCGGTTGTCACTGAAGGGGAAAAACCGATAAAAAAAGAATCGCTGTCATTCGCCGCACTGCCGCCTTTTCCGGCTGTCGGGTGCCGGATTTTTATTTTTCGGACATCAGTTTCATCCATCGCTGTTTTCAGCATATCTGTCATAACCGCCGCGGCAGCGCGGGACATGACCATCCTTTTTTCCGGGACCGTCTGCCACAGAATGCGTCCGCTGCTGTCTGAAATCTGTATGAGACCGAAAGGTCTGATCCGTTTTCCTTTGTTCGGAAAAACCGAATAGGCTGCTGTCAGTTCCGAGAGCGTGACTTCCGAAGCGCCGAGTCCCAGAGAAAGATCCGCGCAAAGAGCGGATTCGATGCCGAGCGCGTGTCCGAACTGAGCCGCCGAATCCGGTTCCAGCATTTCGGTCAGCTTTATGACCGGAATATTTTCGGAAAGCGTAAAGGCTTTTCTGAGAGTGATTTCACCATGATATGCGCCGGAAACATTTCCGGGACGCCAGTCTTTCCCGTCTTTTGCCTTCTTATAGACCACCGGCGCGTCAAGTATCATCGTATTCGGGGAGAATCCCTGTTCAATCGCTTTTGCATAAACAAAGGTCTGAAATACAGCGCCGGCAGGTCTTTTGACGTTCATGGGGCTGTTCTGCTCCTGTTCCCAAGCTTTTTCCTGTTCCTGAGACGATGCTCGGGAACCGGGGCTTTTCTGAAAATCTCTGCCCCCGACCATCGCAAGAATGCCCCCGGATTCCACGTCAAGCGAAATCAGTTCGCATTCAAGGTCAATATCTTTGATTCCCCTCTGCTTCATCTTTTCTTCCATCTGATAAAGATGATCTGCCGTAAGTTCTTCGGCAATCTGCTGCATCTTAAAGTCAAGGCTTGTCATCACTGTAAGACCGCCCCTGTAAAGCAGGTCTGCCCCCAGAGATTCTTCCACGCTTTCCTTTACATATTCCGTAAAGACCGGCGCGCGGCGGGCGCGTTTCGGACCTTCGGCAAGAGAAATCGGCGTGTTCACAGCACTGAGATAATCACTTTCCGTGATGATGCCGATGTCCCGCATCTGTTTCAGGACAATATTTCTGCGCTCCAGGGCAAGCGACTTGTTGACCATCGGAGAATAGCGGGAAGGCGATCTGGGCATGGCGGCAATCATCGCACATTCCGCAAGATTCAGGTCTCTTACGGACTTTCCGAAAAACACCCGGGCTGCTGCTGCCACGCCGTAAGCGCCGCTGCCGAAATAAATCTGGTTCAGGTAAAATTCCAGAATCTCATCTTTGGTGTAACGGCGTTCCAACTGAAAGGCAAGAACCGCTTCCCTGATTTTCCGCTCCGGCGTTTTTCGGGGCGTGAGAAAAAGCGTCTTTGCCAACTGCTGGGTGACGGTGCTTGCGCCTTCTTTGATTTTTTTTGCCCGGATATTGTGTATGGCTGCCCGCAGAATGCCTTTCAGATCAATGCCGCTGTGTTTATAAAAATTTCTGTCTTCTGTGGCAAGTAAGGCAGAGATGAGATCATGCGGGATAAGGGCAAGGGAAACCGGGTCTCTTTTTTCCGCATAAAATTCCGCCAGAATTACATTGTCTGCCGAATAGACCCGTGTGACAGCAGAAGGTTTGAAGGTTTCAAGCGAGCGGATTTGGGGAAGGTCCTGAAAAAAAGCAATACATGCGCCTATTGTCATGCCGCAGGCTGCGGCAACCGTAAAAAAAAATAAAATGGCGATGAGTTTTCTTTTGGACACTGCGCTGATTCTTTTATCTCATTCCCATGCGTCGCGGCAATGGCATTAAGTTAAGCGGCCCGATTTTAATAAAATGGCCCCCCTTTTTTAAAGGGGGGCAGGGGGGATTAAATTAAAATACCGTCCGGAGTGCGTCATCTTATAAAAGCGGAGCGGAGCGAATTTTAGCAAGTGCTTAAATTCCAGATGCTGAAATTTCATTTCAGCACTCCGGAGCCGGACGCGGAGCGTCCGGGCTGCATTCCCACGCGGAGCGTGGGAACGTCCGGAGTGTCCGGAGTGCGTCATCTTATAAAAGCGGAGCGGAGCGAATTTCAGCAAGTGCTTAAATTCCAGATGCTAAAATTTCATTTCAGCACTCCGGATACGGACGCGGAGCGTCCGAGCTGCATTCCCACGCGGAGCGTGGGAACGAGAGGGGGCAGCACTCCGGATGTCAGCACCCCGGATGTCAAGATATGCCGAAGCCCAGCACCGTCACATCATCCTGTCTGTTATTATTCCCTTTATGCGCTTCAAAAGCTTCAATAAGTCCGGCTTCCTGTGTTTCAAAATTCAGATTGCTGATTTCTCCGAGCAATGAGATGAACCGTCTGCTGCCGAAGCGGCTTAAAGCAAACTGACTTTGTTCCGAGCCGCCCAACTGATCCTCAAAGCCGTCTGTTGCCATATAAAAGGACATTCCCTTTTCAATCTGAATCTGATGATTTGTAAAATCAAAAGCGATATCAGAGCGTTTTGACTGTTTATAGCCGATACTCTGTCTGTCGCCTTTGATGACCTGAAGACAGCCGTTTCGGCAATAGAACAGCGGCAGTCTCGCGCCGGCAAAGGTCAGGACTTTTTCTTTCATATTGATGATACACAGCGCGGCGTCCATGCCGTCATCGGAAACCGCATAAGCAGTGTCCTGATGAAGCGTTGCTTTGACGATGAGGTTCAGGCGTTTCAGTATCAGGGCGGGGTCCCGGCATTTCTCATCGCTGATGATTCTCGACAGCGCGGAAGATGCGATCATGGTCAGAAACGCGCCCGGCACGCCGTGGCCCGTACAGTCAACAACAGCGATAATCATAAAGCCCTCATCCACAGGTTCTATGAAAAAAATATCCCCGCTGACAATATCTCTGGGCATCCATATCACAAAGCTGTCGGGAAGCAGACATTTTACCGCCTCCGGATTCGGCAGCATGGAAGACTGTATTCTTCCGGCATATTCAAGGCTTTGGATAATGTATCTGTTTGCCTCCCGGACATCTGCAAGGGCAGACGTCAGCCGGTCGTGCGTCTGCTCAAGCTTGTCCATCATCATGTTGAAATCAGCGCCCATGCGCTCCACTTCATCGAGGGCGCAAGCGGCGGTCTTTTCATGCGGAATCTTCACCCGGACGCTCAGATCGCCTTTTCCTTCTGCGACCATGCGCTGAACTTCGATCAACTGGGTAATTTTGTTAAATACTCGGATTTTTAAAAGAAAAAAAAGCACAACTGAGATCAGCGTTGAAGCAAAAAAAGGCATCAGTCTGCTCAACAGCAGTTGGCTTCTGGATTCCAGAAAAGGGGCTTTGTCAAGAGCGACAACCAATCTGCCCGCAGCCTTCCCCGCATAAGTGAAAAGGTCTTTTTCTTCAGTAAAAAAGGAGTTATTTTTATATGAAATTTCGCCGTCAGCCGGATAATCTGTTGTCAGATCAGGGAAACTGCTTAACAAAGGCTTTCGGTCCTCGTCGTAATACACCGCCTCCGCGCCGATGATTTCCGCCATCCTTTCGATCAGTTTTCTGTTGTTGTTTATCAGTTTGATAATAACCGCATAACAGTAAATATCGCCGCTGTCGTGCAGGATGTGCAGCAGCGATTTGAAACAGAGAATGCGTCCCTGATCCGGTGCAGGCTTAAATCGGGCGAGCGATCCCTCAAAGATTTTCGGCGATATTTCCTCTATGCCCACTCTTTCTCTTCGGTCTTCAATCAGCGGGTGGTAGTGTCCCGGCTCTTCAATTTCGGTTCCGTCGGTATTTGAGGTGATCAGTTCGCCGTCTTCATCAAAAAGAAAAATAAAATCAATATCATCAGGATAAATATTCGTGATATTTTTCAGCATCATCGTTATGGGAGGGATATTGTCGTAATCCAGAAAATCGGCAAATCTTCCGCTCTGCTCCTTGATTGAAACCGAGATCATGCCGAGCTGGTCCAGTTCATTGGACTGAATCGAGGCTGCGATATCAAGTTTGTTGTGCAGATTCGCGGCAACACGCCGGCTGATGTTTCTGCTTTCATGATACGTTGAATGGGCAGCGTTGACGACAATCACTAAAATCAGCACTCCGAACAGCATGATAATTTTACGGATAACGCTCTGACCTGATGTGTTTCTCACATTCCCTGTCGTTTCTGTGTCCCGCCCAAAGGCGCGATGGTATCTGAAGGCACCCGCTGCTCGACCGGATAATTTGAATCTTTCCATCGTTCCATTCCGCCTTTAAGGACTCCCAGAACAGAATAGCCTTTCAGAATAAGAAATTTTGCTGCGGAAACAGACTGTTTCATTGCCCAGTCGCTGATAACAATGAGTTGCCCTTTCGGGATTTCTTCATATTTGTCGGCAAGAAATACCAGCGGACAGTGACGTGCGCCGATGATAAAAGAACTGTCTCTTTCAAATTTCAGGGGTCTGACATCAAGAACATAAACAGATTTGTCCGTTTCTATCAGTTTCTTAAAGTTCTGCGGCGCGATTTTTTCCACCTCAACATCCTGATATTCCTTGCTGACAAATATCGGGTAATTGAATTTCCGCCATTCCGGAATACCGCCGATAAAAGCAAAGACATTCTTATAGCCTTTTTTCACCGCAATACTTGCGGCTCTGACAGAATACGGTCACCTTTCACCCATGCAGTAAAAAACCAGCGGCGTTTCCTTTGATTCGGGCAGGAGCCCCGCTTCGTCCATTCGGGTGATGGGGATATTGACAGAACCGGTAATATGCTGCATTTTATACTCTATTTCACTCAGACAGTGTATGACCGTCGCTTTTCCGCCGTCAATCATATTTTTGAGTTCCGGCGCGGTGATCTCTTTAATATCCTGCGGTTCTGTCTGCGCAAAGCCCGGCGCTGAGAAAAGCAGGATAACAACAGTAAGATAACGCAGTGCTTTTTTCATGACGACCCCTCCTTTTTTTTCAATGTGTTGTCTGTGTAAACTGTCTGACAAACTAAGTTTCTTAAAGAAACTCAGTTTGCAATCCCTGTACTGTTTTACAATATATCCATAATAAAAATAATGATTTTATTCATTATTCCCATCCATACTTTTGTATTAAAATGCCATATTCGGAGAAAGATGTCAACTTGAACAGTTGAAAGCGGAAGAGGGAAGCCGGTGTTTTTTTGCCTGACAAACTAAGTTTCTTTAAGAAACTTAGTTTGTATATGTTTTAAGAAAAAAAATGACCGCAACATTGTCGGGGTTCGCAAGCTCACCCCAACCTACAAAAAATTCAACAAGGGGGGTTCAGCCGGGCGCGGATGACGCTCGGGGCTTTGTCGTCATAAGCCTGCCTGATTTGCAGCAGAATGATCGCCGCAATCACCAGAACCCCTCCGAAAATTTGCATCGGCGACATGATTTCATCGAGAAAAATATAGGAAATCACACCTGCCAGAATCGGCTCCAGCGTTGCCGTTATGCTGGCACGTGCCGCGCGTATCAGACTGATGCCTTCATAATAAAGCCCGAAGGGAATTATTGTTCCCATAACGGTAATATACAGAATAATGCCCCATTGCGCCGATGATGAGACATCAAAAAAGCCCTTTAACGGCGGATAAATGATGTTCCAGTCTGTCGCGGCAAAAAGCATCGCATAGAAAAGCACAGTCCAGGGATTATACCGCCGCATTCCGTATTCCCCGTGAAGCGACCACCAGGCAAATGTCACGGCTGATGCCAGACCGCTGGCAATGCCCGCCATATTCATATTCAGCAGATTCAGATTGTACGCGCCCACAACGAGATAGCATCCGAGCGTCGCGCCGATAATTGCCAGAATCGTGGTTCTGCTGAGTTTTTCTTTTGCAAAAACAGCCATATAAAGCGCAATAAAAATGGGCGCAAGATATTCCAAAAGAATCGCGGCTGCCACGTTGAGTTTGCTGATGGTAAACAGATAGGTGATCTGTATGGCAGCCATGCCGAAGGTGCCGAGGATAAAAAAATAGAAAATATCATTTCGGGAGATTCTCAAAAGATGGGGATGCCGGATCAGAAAAAAGAGAAAAAGAAACAGGGCTGAAAGCGTCACCCGGAGCTGCGACAGTTGAAAAGGGGAAATGCCGTTAAGAAACAGGTATTTTGATGTTGAACCGGATACAGACCAGAGCATCGCGGCGCAAAGAACATAAAAATAGCCTTTTCCGGTACTCCTGAAAGATGTTGACGGCAAATTCATATATCCATTTTTTCTCGTTACGAGGCAGAGCCTCGTAATGCATGGTTGCGGCAGATTTCTCGTTACAAGTCGTAGAGACGCACGGCCGTGCGTCTCTACGACTGAGATAAACCGCGCTGAAATAACTGTTCCTGAATCGCTTCAAGGATTTTTTGGGGTTCAACGGGTTTGGAGATATATCCGTTCATTCCGGCTTCAAAGCAGCGAAGCCGGTCTTCTGCCATGACATTGGCGGTCATCGCGACGACGGGAATTTGATGATTCAGCACCTCGGACCGGGGATCACGAATGATTCTGGCTGCCTGAAGCCCGTCCATTTCCGGCATCTGAATGTCCATAAAAACAATGTCAAAGGCAATTCTTTTCAGCATATCGAGTGCTTTAAGCCCGTTGTCCGCCACTTCTGCCCGAAATCCGAATTTCCCCAGAATCGCCAAAGCAACCATCTGATTCACCTTATTGTCTTCCACCAGCAGAATGCGAATATCCTGTTTCATTTTTTCAGAAATAAATGCGGACGGCTGTTTTTTTATCAAATCACCGGCAGAGTTTCCGACAGATTTTGAACCCCGAATCCCGAACCCTTCACTTCGTTCAAGGGCAGGCCCCGAATCCTGAACCTCGCCCTCCGCCTGTTTTTCTATGGGGACCGTAACCCGGAAGGTGGTTCCGACGCCTGAGCTGCTCTCAACGCCGATTTCTCCGCCCATGATTTCCGTCAGCTTTTTGGAAATGGCAAGTCCCAGACCGGTGCCGCCGTACTTCCGTGTCATGGAAGTGTCCACCTGAGAGAAAGACTTGAAAAGACGATCCTGCCGTTCTTCCGGGATGCCGATGCCCGTATCGCTTACGGAAAAACATATCAGCGCATGGGCATTGTGATCTTCCTGCACGGAAATACGAAGCGTCACATTTCCTTTTTCTGTAAATTTGACAGCGTTGTTCATCAGGTTCATCAGTATCTGCATCAGCCGCCCGGGATCGCCGCGAAGCTGTATGGGAACGCCTCTCTGAATCTCACACAGGAGTTTGAGTTTTTTTTCTTTTGCTTTCAGTTCCAGCATTCCCATCACTTTTCCCACCACATCTCCGAGATTGAAAACGATCTTTTCCAGATCAAGCTTTCCGGCTTCGATTTTGGAAAAATCAAGAATGTCGTTAATCACGGAGAGAAGTATCTCTGAGGAAGAACGGATGAGTCCTGCCTGATATTTCTGTTTTGAATCTAAAGCCGTATCGAGCAGAAGACTTGACATAGCGATGATGGCATTTAAAGGTGTGCGGATTTCATGACTCATGTGAGCTAAAAATTCGCTCTTTGCCTGACTGGCTTTTTCAGCAGCCTCTTTGGCTCTTTTCAGTTCGGCTTCACTCTGCTCCAGCCGGTGATACGCGAGACTGAGTTCTCTGCCTTTCTGAATCAGAAACTGTTTTTCTCCGTAAGAAGAACGCGCCAGCTCGATCAGCAGTATTTTTTTGTTTTCAAGAGAAAGCGCAGTGGCTTCAAATGCGGTTTCGTTTCCCGACAGATCGGCTTGGAGCCAGGGACCTGATCTCAGTTTTTCCGGTGTTTCAGATTCCCAACAAGTTTCTGCATCAAAAAGAAAATTTTCAAGAAAAGGACAATGGCTGCCGGGCTTGAATATATTTTCCTGCCCGATGCCTTCCTGACAGAAAAGCCTGAATATCTCCGGCGGCTTTCCGATCACCCGGAATATGCCTTTATCTATGCGCTCCGTCACCAGCATGTCCAAAGAATGAAAAATATCTGACATAATGGATTCTTCCATCAGTAAACCTCAATCCGCTTTTTTCAGCCACGAATGAACACAAAATTTTTCACGAACAAAGCACGAATTAATATAGGAGTTAAGCAGTTGCGGTTTTTCGTTCCCACGCTCCGCATGGGAATGCAGCCCGGACGCTCCGCGTCCCTTCCGGAGTGCTGAAATGAAATTTTAGCAAATGTTAAATGCTAAAATTCGCTGCGCTCATTTCAGCACTCCGGACATTCCCACGCTCCGCGT
>DZCT01000615.1 GCA_022736535.1 Desulfatirhabdium butyrativorans
GTGCCCTCTGCGGGAAAGAAAATGAGAGCATACTTTCAATAGAGATTTGGTATAAAAGTAGTGTTCTGTCATTCTGAGCGCAGCGAAGAATCCTCATCCTCATGCACGGAGACCCTTCGCTGACCCTTCGCTCCGCTCAGGGCTTCGGCTCAGGGTGACATTTCAGAATCACTGCTTGTATGCCACTCCCCTTTTTTTTAGGTGGCAGGTCTCAGGTAGCAAGTTTCAGGTATCAGGTTTTTGGAAACTTGTAACCTGAAACCTGAAACTTGTAACCTGAAACCCGCTCTCAATAAAAAGTCACCATGAACCTTCAAGCCCTCTCAGCCCTTCCATATACAGCAGCCCGCTTGCCGCAAACATCGGATACTCCGTCAGCAGAACAGGCATATTAAATGACTCTGCCAGATCGATAATATTTTGTCTGGGTCTTTTTCCTCTCACAAATACAATCGCGGTGACACCTATGATTTGGGCAGTCCGAATGAACTCCGTGCTGTGAAGTCCTGTAAGAAATACAGAGCCTTTTGCCACAGCAGACAGCATGTCTTCCGTGAGGTCCGCGCTTCCGCCCCCGACAACTGTTTCGTTCAGATGTTCTTCCCCTGCCAGAACTTCGGCTTTCAAAATATTTTTTACTTCATAGAGTTTCATTAAAGATATTACCAAAAAGATATTACCAAAAGTCGTCCGGTATGTTTCACTGCTCAGATATATCGGTTACATAAGCTATAACAAAAAAAAAGTCAATGAGATATTTGACGGCAATTATAATTTTGAAAAAAAATCTGAACTGACAATGCGGCAGCAATATCCCCCCTGTCCCCATCGGGTTCGGAGTCTGATATTCGGAGTCTGATATAATGATCCGATTTTGCTTTTTTGCCGCAGACGCACACAGACGGACACAGACAGATATCCGAAACCGGAATACGGCATTTATGCAGAAAATCTGCCGTAAAAAACAGAAGTCGGATCACTATACCAATTCTTTCAAAACTGATGGTTTCCGCATTCGGCAAAACGGGCCGGGAACAGATTTCCGCATTCCGGAAAGCGGTTTGGTCTGAGGTTCAAGATCAGAGGCGAAACCCCGAACCTCTCACCCCTCACCCTTTTCTTTCCTATCAATCTGCCATATATATTTCTGGGTTCGGAAAACAATGATGCCGAGAACAATCAGAGAGAGCGGAACAAGATACGGCAATGACCTTTCCAGAAACCGGGGACCGAAAAAAAACAGCGCCGTGTTGAGCAGGATAAAAAAAATCCGCATTTCAGTGGGACCAAATCCCAGATAGGTGATTTTAAACTCATTTGTTGCAGCAAAGGCAAGATAGGAACTGCCCATGAATGCGGTGCAGATCAGCGCCAGCACATACAGCAGCCTTGCAGAACGATCATCTGTCAGAAAAGACCAGCCGATAAAAACTGAACATAAAAATACATGATCCAGCAGGTGGTCCATGTAATAGCCCCACTTGGGAATGCCGGTATCCCGCAGACGGCCCAGCGCGCCGTCATAAGAATCGGTAAACCACTGCAAAAAGATCATCAGCGACGACAGCCACAGCCAGTAACGGCTGTCATGGGCAAGCCTGCCGAAAGCGATGAGTCCTCCGGACCACAGCAGGGTCATCAAGGTCAGATGGTAGCCCTCAATCCAACGAGGGAAAAGCCCGACAGTCGAACTGATGAGCTTTTTCTCCGCATCTGCCAAAAAAGAATTCATCGGAAGCTTTCTGTCTCCGTGAAATGTTTTTGAATCTCTCATATCAGGTTGCCTCCTTTGGTAGTGTTGTAGAACAGGTGATTTCGGAGTGTCATTCTGAACGAAGTGAAGAATCTTTGTTTGTGTAATATACTGTTATAATAACAGATTCTTCGCTGATCCTTCGCTGCGCTCAGGGCTGCGGCTCAGAATGACAGCGGAAGGTTCCGTCACCTCTTCTACACCACTGCCAAAATCGGCCGTTCAGTTTGAATGATGAATAATTAACGCTGAAATTTATTTTCGATTTTTTTCCATTTTTATCTCATCAAAATAATCCAAAAATTTATCGTAACTAGAAGCGAGGAGAAATCTTTCTGTTGAAAGACAAGCCTATTTTATAAAATTCGGCTCGCTCCGCTCGAAATGACAGATGCCTTCGCTCGAAATGACAATCGCCCCTCTTTCTCTGTCATTTCGACGAGCGAAGCGAGGAGAAATCTTTCTGTTGAAAGACAAGCCTATTTGGTAGTGATATAGTATCGGTGATTTCTTTTTTAATCATATTGTTATGATCATG
>DZCT01000616.1 GCA_022736535.1 Desulfatirhabdium butyrativorans
TGATCGTATAAGTGAAAGTGTCGGTCCCGGTACCGTCATATTCAAATCCGGCAGGCTCCGGCGTGTAAACCAGCGTGTTTCCGTCTTTTGAAACCGCGCCGTGTCCGGGTTCGGAAATGTCTGTAATTGTCAGCACATCATTGTTCGCGTCTCTGTCATTTGCCAGAACACCAATGCTGACAGGCAGTTGATAGGTAAATGCGGTATCAGGCTCGGCAATCGGCGCATAGGCTTTTCCGTCATATTCAAACGCGCCGATGTCGCATTTTTCCGCACGAGGCACCCCGCGCTGGTCAGTGCCTACAGGATGATCTTCCATGTCATTGCAGTCTGCCGCGTCAAGCGCGGGGCTGTTTGCCTGAATCGCATGAGTTGCTGCGGGACCGCCGTTGTCTGTTAAGGGAACCAGGAGCGGGTCCGCGTCTAAAATATCGCTCTGCCGGTACGCGTTTCCGTCCGCAGCGTTTTCGATCAGATTGTATCCTAGGGAGCGGATTTCTCCGGCAATCGCGTTAAAGACAAGCAGCGTGTTTTTGATTTCCGTAAAGCCGGTTTCCGCGGTGAAAATGCCTGCGCCTTCTTCGGCAGTATTTTTCGCAATTGTACAGAAAATCAGTTTTGCACTGCCTTCATTGTAAAGTGCGCCGCCCGCATTGTCTGCCGAATTTCCGCTCAGGGTGGTGTTTGTCATTGTCAGTTTTCCGGAATTGAAAACTGCCCCCCCGCTGTCTGCGGTATTCTCCGTCAGCGTGCATCGGTTTACGAAGAGCGTTCCTTCATTTAAAATTCCGCCGGAGGAGGAGGAAGAAGAAGAGGTTCGGGCCCAAGCTGAAAACAGACCCTCTGACCTCTCACCTCTCACCTCGAACCCGTTTATCGTAAGATTTTCTAAACGGACCTGCGCGCCTTCTTTGATGTCAAATATCCGTCCGTTTCCGCTGCCCTGAATCACAGTGCCGCTGTTCGGGTCTCCGATGATATTCACATTGCCGGCGGTCTCAATCGCTTCTGACAGCTTTATCACACCGGGGGGCAGCACAACCGTATCCCGGAAACCGCCTTTGGGCGAGCCGTCAACAGACGCGTCGGTGTCGGCAATCTGAATCGCTTCCCGCAGTGAAATTTTTCCGTCCGTCAGCAGCGTGTCGGTGAGGGTGGTCACGGAAACGGAAATGCCCGGCTCCATGACGGTTACGGAAACCTTGCCCTCATCAGTGCCGTCATCGCTGTCAGATACCGTATAAGCAAAGCTGTCTTTGCCGACAAATCCGGCGCCCGGTGTATAGGTAACGCCTGTTTTGTCAGAAGTTGCGGCGCCGTGAAGCGGGCTTGTGACTGAAATCACCGTCAGGACATCGCCGTCGGGGTCCCTGTCATTTGCCAGCACATCAATGAGCAGCGGTTCATTCTGTCCGGTAAAGGCGGTATCGTTCCCTGCAGCCGGCGCCGCAGATTCAAAAGCGATTTCAATTCCCCATGAAATCAGGACGCCTTCATCCCATTTTTTGCTGTCGGAAATTTTCAGTTTCCAGTTGCCGTCTGACGGCTCGCCGTCAAACATACTCAATGCCTCTGCGTCATCATCAAATATCGTGTTGATGCCTGTCGCGCCTGTGCCGGAGAGATTTTCAAACAAAAGAACCGTTTTGCCCGAAGGCGAAATCAGCCGTGCGCTCAGATCTTTTATATAGGGATGCCGGATATTGAGCCTCACATTCACATCTGTCACCGCGGCTTTTTTCGTGACGGCAAGAACAGATTCGGCATCTCCGGTATCCGGAATCGGCAGAGAGATGTCGCCGCTTTCTATGCTGAGAAAAGGCTTTTCCATGACAAGAACGGCAGTTTCGGCATAAGCCGGTGTCAGTCCGGACACGGTGTGAACGACTTTGTTCGTCAGCAGCACCGGTGACGCAGGCGCCTCGCCTGTCGGAAAAATATCTTCTTTCACTGTTGCCTGATATGAGATTTCCACAGCGTCTGTCCAGTCAAAACAGACCGTCAGACCGTCTTCCACGGCGGCGTTATTGTAAGCATACTGAATGCCCTGTGTGCCGTCAGCGTTCTCAAGCCCCACGGTCGCAGGATATAAACCCGCATTGTCCGGATTCGGGAAATGGTTATATGCAAATATAATTTCATATCTGTCTGAGCCCGGGACGAGGTTGTCGCCGGGCTGTCCGCGCATGATGATCTCGAAATCATAGCGCTCATCGGCGGAGCCCGCGGGCGTGGGTTCAACGCCGACATATTCAAGCACCGTCATATCGCCGGTACGGGTTCCCGC
>DZCT01000617.1 GCA_022736535.1 Desulfatirhabdium butyrativorans
GAACCGCTCTGTACCGGCTGCCCACGGAGGCGGAATGGGAATATTCATGCCGGGCGGGGAGCAGTGCCGCGTTCTGCTTCGGCGATGACGAGAGCCGGCTTTCGGAATATGCCTGGTATGAGGCCAATGCGGCGGAAAGAGTCGGAGCGGACGGAACAAAGACCCTGATGTCTCCCGTGGGGCTGCTGAAGCCCAACGCCTGGGGACTGTACGACATGCACGGCAATGTGCAGGAATTATGTCATGACAACCGGGACACATATCGTTCCGGCGATGATGTCACGGATCCCGAGGGAGGCGGGCCGATTGTCCGCGGCTGTTCTTTCTATTCCGATTATTTTATCTGCCGGGCGGCGTTCCGCAAGGGTAGTTATGGCATCGAAAATCACGGCGGCATCGCCCTAGGTTTCCGTGTTGTCAAATCGGCGGAATAGTTTTTCCTGTTTTCCCGCTGACTATGCGGCATGAAATGTCTCTTCTGTGCAGGCATGCTCCGGGAACAGGACAATGTGAGACAACAAAGGAGTTGAAAAAAATGAAAAAAATCGTTTTCTGCGCTTCGCCGGTATTGTTCTTCTGCATGCTTCTGGCGATAAGCACGGCAAGGGTAAACGCTGAGAATTTTGACTATTATCTGGAGGCTTCCATGCGTAACACGGGGGGATCGGTTATGCTGAACGGGTTCCCGAGTCTGCTCAAGCCCGAAAGAGAGAGCAGCAAACGCGCCTCCCACTGGTGCACCCCGATGCTGAAAAACGGGGAGAATACCGTGAAAAATACCGTGAAAATCACATTTCAGCCCTCGTCGGACAATGACCTGTCCGAACTGAAGCTTCAGATTGTATCTCATCCGAACGGGGTTAAGCGGGATCCCGAAAAACAGCAGGAAATTGTCGGCAGGGAACTTTCTTCGCATCAATATCACAGACAGGTTGATCTGGCAATAAAATCAGAACAGAACAGATATTGTACCGTAGCGGCGGGGAATCTTGTCATACCCCGCTCGGATCCGCCTGCTACTGTCTCGATGGAATTGCTGACGGAAAGCGGAGGGAGTCTGCAAAATGTCTGTGTTCATCTGTTCCACAGCAAAACGGCAGCCCATGTCGTTTACAAGTCTTATACGGTAAATTCCGGCGGGGGCGTACAGACGGTCAGCCTTATGCCCGAGCATATTGTACACGGCAGGAAGTGGCTGATGCCGGGACCGCCTTTCAGATTTTCCGGGCAGGCCTGGGATAAAATAAGACAGGAGGAAGTTCCCGAAGATATTATCAGCCTGTTGGAACGCCGGGGGTATGCTTCATATAAGGATGAAGCCGCGTTTGTGCTTGCTTTGAAAAAGGAAATCGGAGAGGCTCGGACGGATCAGTACAAATTGCTGATTCTGAAACATGCTTTTTCTGAAACGGAATTCGACCGTATCCTGATTCAGTGCGATTCGGCTACGCCGGTAACCGCAACGGTCAGCTCGCTGAAAGTAAACGGGACAGCGTTTGCCCCGACAGGGTTCAAGCCCCTGAAACGCTTATATACCGAATGGACCGGCGAAGCTTTCGGATCGCTTCCGAGAATCATTTCGGTCTGGCGTGATCAGTTTATGAATGTAACTGTCCGTCTGAAAAAGAGCAACGCCCCGGGGAACAGCGGAATCCTGTTCGGAGAGTTCAATCCCTCGTCATTTGACAATGAGATTGTTCTCAGCGGCGACAGCATCGTCAGCGGTTCGGAACAGCTCGGAAGCGCCGGGTTCGACTCCGTGCGTATCGAGGGCGACCTCCTGAAGTGCGAAGACGAGCATGACAGGTATATCAGCAAAATCACATTCATAGACAAAAGCGACCGGGAGGAAAGCCTTACGTTCAGCATATCGGGACTGCCGGGATGGGAATGGACCAAAGCGGACGATATCGCCGAAATAGCGCAGAACGACAAAGATGCGATATGGGACATTGTTACTTCGGTTCGGAATGCTTTGTATAATAAAAATAAAACTGAGTACACAAGTCTTACGGCTCTCAAAATCAGTGATGCGGCAAAAGCAATGTACAACGAAGAGAAGGCGGCTGCCATGCTGACAGATTTTACGGATTCGGTCATACCGCAAAGTCCGTATCTGACGCCGCTTCCGGACAAAAGCAGTTTGCTCTGCGAGGTTTATGAAAACCGCAAAGTCGTGAAGGCTCAGACCCTGACAGGAGAAAACCTTATTGTCAGCAGCTATCCTGTCAGTGAAGGTATGACAGAGGAGCAGAAGCTGACCGCATGGAAGAATACTTA
>DZCT01000156.1 GCA_022736535.1 Desulfatirhabdium butyrativorans
AAGACGCGTCCACGATGACGCTTTCATCCACATCAAACAGCAGCTCGAAAATGGGCCCCGTCCCGGCGGAAATGACGCCGCCCATACTGTAAATCAGGACAAAAATTTCGGAGTTCGCGCCGTTCTCCTTCACTTTGGTGAAAGCCTCAAACGAGGCGGTTCGGGAAGTGAAATTGAAAGTGTCTTTGGCATGGATTCCTTCATTCGCTTTGTAACGCACCCGGAACTGCATGGAATTTACCGGCGTTTTGTCCTGCGTGGCATTGTCCAAAGAAATGGAAACCGGAATGCTTTTATCCCCCGGAGAACCCTGCGCGTCTTCGATCATCAGGCGCACTTTGGGCGTGTCCGCGGGCCAGCGCGTGACGGTGATTGAAACCGCGCCGATGCCGGAGTCTGATTTTCCGTCATTCGCCTTGAAAGTGAACTGATCCACGCCGTTGAAATCCGCTGCGGAAGTATAAGTCAGCGCGGGCGCGGCCCCGGTCAGCGTTCCGTGCGAAGGCTGGCTGACAACAGTATATTTCAGGGAATCTTTTTCAGGATCGGAAGCAGTCAGCGTAATATTTACCGCCTGTCCCGCGTCTGCCGAAACCGCGATATTGTCTGCCGTCGGGGCTTTGTTTGAAGGCGCGGCAGCCACTGTGATTGAGACCGTGGCAAGATTGGAGTTCAACTGTCCGTCATAAGCTTTGAAAGTAAAACTGTCCGAACCGCTGTAAGCGTTATTTGATGTGTAAGTGACAGCAGGCGGCGTTCCGGTCAAAGTTCCGTGCAAAGGCTGGGTTGCGATGGTGTAAGTCAGCGTGTCGCCGTCGCTGTCTGTAGCAGCGAGAGTGATCTTCAACGGCGTACCGGCGCTTGTGCTGACATTCTGATTTGCGGCGACAGGAGCGGTATTGCTGCTGCCCCCGAATCGCACTGTTCCCTTTGCGGCATTGGCGGAATATCCGTTTGCATCCGTATCGTCATTAATCAGCACCGGAAAAGCGGCTGCGCCGGTTCCGGGCTGGCTCAGGTCTGAGCCGAGCAGGATATCAACGGTTTCTCCTCCGGAGGCATATCCGTTATCCGTACTTTTCAATGTGGTGGGCCGTATTTTGATGTCGTAAGTTCCCGGCGAACCTCCGGTTTTCAAACGAAAACCCAGTGTAAACAGAACATTTCCCGCGCTCTTGGCTGCGGTTGTTTCCGCGGCCCGGGCTGCGGAGATGATTGCTTTTCCCGCAGTCCGATCATTGAAAAACAATGTATCAAAAAAATTGCCGGTTACAGAATTCAGTATAATATCCGGGCTGAATTCAAGCGTGAAAGCCGCGCCCGCGATATTTTTCAGCACCACGTCGCCTTCCACAGTTATATCTGTCATCACCTGTTCGTCTGTCCCCCCGCTGCTGTTTCCGATTTTCAGAAACAGGGCAGCGTGAACAGGGTTCGCCAAACCCGAAAAAACCAGGGTCAGAAACCACAGAATTGACAGTATTCTGATAATGTTCCGCATTTCATCCTCCCTTTTTAAAAAAAATTCGGTCTGATGCTTTTAGGAGTTACGCAACACCTCTCGTTCCCACGCTCCGCGTGGGAATGCAGCCCGGACGCTGTGCGTCCGTCCGTGAAAGGGTCGCAGCAGGACGTTGCCACGCGGAGCGTGGCAACGAGAATCGCAACTGCGTAACTCCTAACTTTGTTAAATTTTAATACTGTAAAAGATATTTTATAGAAATATTTTTTTTAATACCAGCATCAAGCGCCAATTGCAATCATAATTTTGGCAATATAATAAAATTTACAAGGAGGCTTTCGGTTTTCAGATTGAAGTTCTGCCGAAATCTGATTTCAGCACGCCGGAATATCTTGATATTTCATACCGATTCGCTTTCAGATGTTTATGAAACATCGCCCGCTCACGCTCACGGCTCAGAGCAGGGAGCGTGAGCGGCCTGTATTTTTGAAAGCGAATCAGTATCAGATTTCTTCAAAGCGATTTTCTTCAACATTTTTCTTCACTTTTCCGGCTTCAAATATTCTGCCGTTCATGGCAATATACACGCCGTCCGGGAGAATCTGAACCGCAGTGAAAGCGCAGGCGATATTGAACACCGCATCGGTCATTCTGAATCTTGCCGGCTGCATCGCGCCTGTGAATACAATCACTTTATCCGGTATTTTCAGCAATTCATTTGCAGTCAGCGTCATGGTGTCTGTCCCGTGTGTGACCACAAAATGCCGATGCGGGTCCGACCTTACGGTTTCATACACAAGGCGGCGGTCTTCGTCATTCATGTCAAGACTGTCTTTGCGGAGCAGGGAAATGACTTCGTATTCAACAGTGACGCTTGCTTCTTTCAGCACTTCGATGATCTGGGGATCGCCGATCTGATATTCATTTTTTCTGTCAAAATAGATTTTGTCAATCGTGCCGCCGGCGGTGATGATTTTTATTTTCATAAATATAATAAATTCAATATGTAAAATGAGTTTGCAACTCGTTTTTTTCCTCTCGTTCCCACGCGGAGCATGGGAACGAGAGTTTTCTTGGGGGCTGTATTCCCACGCAGAGCGTATAGGTGAGATATACCGAAGAATTCAAAACTTGTCAAATATTGGGAACGCAAGGGTGAATTATAAAAAATCAGGTTGAATTTTATAACATACTCTGATATATATTAATGTTTATAATTTACGGACAGGGGTTGAAAATATGAGCCGGGGTGCGGCCCGGGCTGAGAACAGACGGGTGAGAGGTCAGAGGGAACTTCCCCTGACCTCGAACCCCGAACCTCTGACCTCCCCCCGAAAGGAAACAAAGATTATATGTCCAAATCAATCGGAATTGATCTGGGAACCACCAATTCTGTCGCGGCAATCAAAAGAGTGCATACCGAAGTTCTGAAAAATGCGGAAGGCGATGTTATCACCCCTTCCTGCGTTACGGTCAAAAAGACGGCGGATCCTGAAAAGCCAGAGTTTGTCGCCGGCAGACACGCGCTTGAATGGATGAAGCAGGACCCGGAAAACACTGTCGTGGCAGTGAAACGGCTGATGGGCAGAAATTATCAGGATAAAGAAATTCAGACAATCAGATCAGACCGCCGGCAACGCTATCAGTTGGCGCGGCATTCAAAAGGAACGGAAAACAGTCTGGCGCTGATTCTGGCAGGAAAAGAATATACGCCTGAAGAAATTTCAGCCAGAATATTGGAAAAAATTCGCGCCGATTCGGAAAGCATTCTGCAAGATACAGTGGAATACGCGGTCATTACGGTCCCCGCTTATTTCAATGACAAACAGAAACACGCCACCCGCACTGCTGCCGCGCTTGCCGGTCTGAAAGTCCGGCGGCTCCTTTCCGAACCCACTGCCGCCGCGATTTCCTTCGGCGTGGATGAAGTCCGGGGAAATGAAACTCAGACCGTGCTGGTGTTTGATTTCGGAGGCGGCACTTTTGACCTGTCGGTTCTGACCATCAGCGGGGGACAGTTTATTGAACAGGGCAAAGGCGGCGATATGTGGCTCGGAGGCGAAGACATTGACCGTCTGATTGCCGACTATGTGCTTGCCGAAACCGAAAAAGCCCGGGGGATAAAAAACATTGCCGAACTGACAGAACGACAGGAAACTGCCCGGAAAAACCGTTTTATCGGAGAACTGAGAGAAAAAGCGGAGCAGGCAAAAATCCGTCTGAGCACGGAACCGGAAGCCTATATTGAAATTCTCGGCATTTTGAAAGATGAAGACGGCGACAGCATTGATGTTGACGTGGAACTGACCCGGGAACGCTTTGAAGAACTCCTTGCGCCTGTCACAGAGAAGATCGTCAGGCTCACTCAAAAGATGCTGAAAGACATTCACTTTACGCCGGATATGATTGACAAAGTGCTGCTGGCGGGCGGAAGTTCACGGATTCCGAGCATCGCGGAAGCAATGAAACAGGTATTCGGTCCCGAAAAGGTGCTGCTTCATGACAGACCCATGCTTGCCGTTGCAGAAGGCGCGGCGATTCTCAGCCATCGGCTCTCAGACACTTATGAATGTCCCCGGTGCGGCGCGTCGGTTTCCCAGAGCGATACGATTTGCAACACCTGCGGTTTTGACCTGGAATCCCATATCATCGCTCACGGGATTCTTGATATTGTCCATTCCGCCGCGCATGACTACTACATCTGTCTGGAAAATAACGAGCGTCTGCTGCTGGTGGAAAAAAACACGCCCCTGCCCTGTGAGAAAACTTCCGTGTTCAAGCTGATACACCCGGATCAGAAATTGGTTCATGCCAAATTTTACAATGTCGTGAACGAGGCGGAAGAATCCATCGGCGATCTCTGGCTGGGGATTGAAAGCAATGAAAATATAAAAGAAAACAGAGATGAGCCGCTTCATGTGAAGATCAGCCTCAAGATTGATGAGAACAATCTTATCTCTGTCAGCGCGGCACTGAAAGAACGCCCGGATATAACCGTCTCAAGAACATTGTCCAGAGGCAAAGCGGACGAGCGGCTGTTTTCAGATGTGGAAGAGATGATCAATGAGGCAAACCGTAGCAAATATTCCAAATATGTGATGATTGACCTGCTCCGGCGCGCGGTGTCAGCCCTTCGGGATATTAATCAGGCGGTTTCCGGCGAAACCGGCAGAGTGAATGAGGAAATCTTTATGCGGGCGGCGATGAAAGTCGAAAAGGCAAAAAAAATGGCGGCTGAGGGTCTCAGCGGAAAAACGACACTTTATTATGCACAGGCTGCGCTTGAGGATTTCGGTCCCGCCATTTCTCCGAAAACAAGAGCCGCCATAGAAAGAGGCATAAAGCAGTTGGAAGAAATGGACGAGCAGGGAACTTATGAGCAAAATATCAAGGCAATTGATGAGCTGAATGACACGCTGAATGAAAGGCTCGGCGTGGTCAATCTGCTGATGGAAATACAGAAAGCCGGGGATTTCTGTATGGAAAGCGATCCTTCAAAGGCGCCGAAGTTTTACCGCTCCATTGAAGACATCCTGCGGGCATATAAGAAAAACGAGACGGAAAAGGCTGCCGAGCTGATAAAAGAAATCATGCCTGAAGCATACACGGCGGTAAAGGAATACGAAGCCGGAACCGGCATGATTTACAAAGGAATCAAGAAAATCTGAAACACGGATGCCCGAAATTTAAGAAGAACACGAAAGATGCAGAGCGGCCCCAGACTAAAAATAGACAAACCCGCTTTACTTACAATTTTCGTGTTTCAGATTTGATGACGAACCATGACAAGCACTCAAAAATGTCCGATATGCGGCATAGAACATATTCCCGCAGAAAAGAACCAGTGTCCGCAGTGTGATGCAGACCTTTCCTGCTTCAAAGCATTGGAAAAAATCCCTGACGGGACATCCGGAACGGCAATGCCTTCAACAGCACGAATGTTTCTGCTTTACTTTCTTGTACTGTCTGTGTTTCTGTGTCTCGGACTGGCTGCCTTTCAGCTTTACCGTTTCAGACAGCTTGAACGTATGCTCGCGGAGCAGAAAGCCTGTCTTGCACATACCATCGCAGGGGAAGGCAAAAAAAGAGACGGGATGCCGGAAAAATTAAAGTCTGCATCGCCTTCTCCGACTGCCGAACCCGGTCCCGTAGCAAAGAATGAAGAGGAAACAAAGGGCAAGAAGCAAATTTCCGAGCCGGATCCGGCAGCGCTCCGGGTACAGCAGACAGCAGATCAGCAAAAGCCGGATGCGGATTTCCGTTTTTATGAGGCAAAAGATGAGGACACCCTGTGGGACATTGCAGCAGAACACTACGGCGCGGGGCATTATTATCCGGTGCTGCTCGAACACAATCCGCACATCGGCATATATGAGATCGGAGAAGGCGTCCGGGTAAAAATTCTGAAAAATACCGGACAGGTAAGAGCGGTTTACAGGCGGAATGTGATAAAAGAAGGAGATCATCTTTTTTGGAATTATACTGTGACGGAAGGAGATACATTTCAATCAGTGACGACGAGATTTTATAAACCTGAAGAGATTAAAGATATCCCCGGACTGACGCCAGACGAGCCGCTGGTTCCGGGTAAAAAGATTAAGATATTGTTAAAATAAAAATGAAACCATATACATCAGACATTTTCGGAAATAAGCGGCTGAGTTTCTCGCGTCTGTTCTCAGCCGGGCCGCACAAACAAACTGAGTTTCTTTAAGAAACTCAGTTTGTAAGACTCTCTTTGCGCTCTCCGCGCCCTTTGCGAGAACCTTTTTTATTTCCGAAAATGTCTATTGTTCGGACTGGAAACACCATGAAAAAAAAGCTGACAAATTTGGAAGCCGTCTTAGACCGGGCAGAGTATCTGTTCGAGAAGGGAAACTACGGATTGGCAAAAACAGAATTTGAAAAGATCAATTCGGTTTTTCCCCAGGATGATTTTGCTGAAAAAATAGCAGTATGCGAAAAGGAAATTGCTCAGGTCAGATTTAAGGAACTGGTAAAAAAAGGCAGAAAATACGCCAAAAAAAGCAGTCTCGCAGAAGCGCTCGGATATTTTGAGGAAGCATATAAAATTTCTCCTGAAGACTGGCTTGCGGAGCGGATTGCCGAACTGAAAACAGAGATGTTCGGACGCAATTCTTTTGAAGCTGCAAAGGACGCCGAAGATTCGGGAGATTATGAAAAAGCCGCCGGCCTTTACGAACAGGCATTCGCAATGCAGAGAGATGAGGAACTCCTGCTGAAAAAAGCCGGTCTGCTTGTCAAAGCCCGGAAATATGAAGAAGCGGTTTCCGCTTTCAGAAGCCTTGATGTCTCAGATGACGAGTCAAAATATAACTGCGGCTTTGCGCTGGCAATGACCCGGCAATATTATGAATGTCTTAAAATCTGGGATACAATTTCCGGTCTGTTTCCGCTTGCCGGCAGCAAGGCATTTACGGAACAGAAAAAACAGGTTCAGTCGCTGCTGGCAGAAAAGCTTTTCTCGCAATTTTCGGAACTGAGGAGGAATCAGAGGCATACAGAAGAGTTTGCAGATGTATTTTCAGATATTTATGAGCAGAGCAAATATCTTCTCGAACACTCGGAGATTGAGAAAAACAAACTGACCGCGCTCACCGAATACTGCAAATATCTGCGAATCGCTTTTATGTGGAAACAGGAACAGTATGCGGACATGCTTGAACTGCTGCTCCCCTATCCGCAGAAAATAAATACGGATCTGCTTGAACTGTATGCCAAAACTTTTTTCAGAATTGCAGAGACATCAGGAAAATATTTTTCCGAGTTCATCATGTTCTGGCTCACCGCACTGTATCATGAGGAAATATCTGCAAAATTTTCTCCGGCTGAAAAACAGAGGGAAGACATACGCGAGCGGCTGCTTGCTTATGCGGAAGACATGATAACCTCCTATAGTGAAAGCGGAAACACAGAGGCAAAAAAAGCCCTGCGCGTCTGGAATGTGGAAAAACGGATTGTAAAAGGTCTCCGTGATCTCTCGGAAATTGAGCCTGAGGCTGCCCGGCTCCTGTGTTCCTCCCGATTCGCGGAAAAATTCGGGAAATCCGATGAAGTGATTTCTTTTATCCGAAATAACAGAGCCTTTTTTTCAAATATCGAACATTATCTGCTGACCGGCGGCATTTTCTCATCTGCGGGAAAAAGCCTGTTCCATCTGCTTTGCGGAGAGCATGAGGAAAGCCTTGCCGTTCTTCCTGAAGTATATGATCCGAAAGAAGCCGAATTTGTCAGATACTGCACAGAGCGGGTGCATTTTTCCTACGGGCTTTACTGTCTGGAAAAAGGAGACAGCCGCTTTGCAAGATATTTTGAAAGCGCGGCGCCCCTGTTTGAAAAAGCCCCTGATTATGAAAAAATGGTGATTGAAAAAGCCCTGGTCTGTCACCGGCTGGATGAAATCGGCAGGTATGAAAACGCGCTGAGTGAAATTCATTCCAAAAGACCGGGACCGGAAATTCGGAATGCCCTGTCTTTGGTGATGGTCCGGCGGGGCATCGCTATGTACAACAAACATCAGCTCAACAGCAAAAATATGGAGGCGATATTAAAGAAAGCCTTAAAACTCAATCCTGAGAATGAACTGGCACGGGTCACGCTCCGCAGTATGCAGGTGGATATTGAGATGGAGGCGCTGGGCAAGGCGATCAATAAACACAAGATGAACAAAGCCTGCAAAATTGCTGCGGATTCTGAAAACCATGAAGTCAGGAGCGAATTTTTTGAGTTCATGAAGCGCAATCTCAATCATCTTGAAGAAATGGAAATGGAAAAAGAGGAAAAAACTTTTTTGCTGAATGATTTTTTCAAGTGGTGTTCCCGGGTGGATAAATCTCATGCCATCCTGAATGATATTAAAAGGATAATTAAAAAGTCGGAGAAATAGCAAACCGGTTTGGAAACAGGAAAACATTATGAATCCTTACAACATACTCGATATTGAAAAAAATACCCCGAAACAGGAGATTGTTCAGGCAGCAGGCAGAGCCATGCGGGAGAGAAAATATTCCGGCAAGGAGATTGCAATTGCTCAGAAAAAGCTGATGGATGATATTTCCGAAGCTGCGGAGGCTTTTATCTGTTTTATTGATGTCGGGCTTTTTCTGAAAACTTGTGCGGTTGATTCGGAAACAGAACATATCTCTGTCTCAGAAGCGGCGCCCGCGCTGACCTATCTGCTCGGTTCGGAAGACAATTCATGAAAGCGGAAAAAGCCTTTCTGAGAGAAAAACTTGTTGAATTTCAGGTCAGAATTGCCGAACTGACCCATGCGCTGAGAGAACAGGAACATGCGTTTGAGTCAAAGGAAAAAACATTGTATCTCGGACTGTTTGAGGTGTTAGACACGTTTGAGACATTGGATGAAAATCTCTCGGCAAAAGAAGAGAAATTTGATAAGACATCTCATACACTGGCAAAAAATGTCCGGTCCATTCACAGAAAGCTTGTCCGGCTGCTCAAGTCATCGGGCGTTGTGCCGATTGAATTTCCCGACAAAAAGGCGCATATAGATTACTGCAAGATTGCTGACACCAAGCTGGCTGAGGATATGGAAAACGAGACCATTCTTTCTGTGGTGAAAAAGGGATATATCAATAAGGAACAGGGCATTGTGCTGAGAAAAGCCGAAGTGGTTACGGTGCTGAATCCGTAGGGTGGGCATGAAATGCCCACCGCCTGCGAGGGATTTTTCAAATGACAGTCCGATTCAGACTGCCCATATTGTATCCTTCGAGATCAAGCGTGACAAATATAAATCCGAGGGATTTGAAATAGCTTGTCACACGAGTTCTGATTTCATGTTCAGCCAATTTCGGGATGTCATCAGCCTCGGTTTCGATGCGGGCGGTATCGCCGTAATGTCTCACTCTCACCTGACCTGAAAACCCCGATTCCCGAAGAAATGTCTCAGCCCTGTCTGTCTGCCGCAGTTTTTCTGCGGTGATGGGGCTGTGATAGGGAATGCGGGTGGCAAGACAGGCAAAGGCAGGTTTGTTCCATGTCGGAATGCCGAGATTTTTCGAGAGCAGGCGAATGTCTCGTTTAGACATTCCGGCTTCGCAAAGCGGGCTTCTCACGCCCAATTCACGGGCTGCCCGAATGCCGGGGCGGTAGTCGTTGCAGTCATCGGTGTTCAGACCGTCCGCCACGCAGGCATCATGTCCCGATGCGCCGCGTTGAGATGAGAAATCAGCAGCAGCCTCCATCAATCTGCCGAAGCGGTGTTTTTTGCAGATGTAGCACCTGTCTTCAGGATTTCTGGCAAATTCCGGAATGTCTAATTCACGGGTTTCCACGAGCAGATGATGTATCCCGAATGTCTCGGCAAGCCGAACCGCATCTTCCCGCTCCTGAGAGGAAGTTGTCTCGGACAAAGCTGTTACAGCCAGCACATTGTCTTTTCCAAGCGCATCCCTTGCGACTTTCAGCACCAAGGCGCTGTCAACGCCGCCGGAAAAAGCGATGACGACTCGTCCCATGGTTTTCAAAATATCCTGCAATTTCTGGTAAAGCAATTCAATTTCCATGAGTATCCGATAAATACGGTGGGCATTTCATGCCCACCCTACATTTAATATAACAGATTGATGTCATTACGAAAGCATTCGACAAGTAGGGTGGGCAGCTTGCTGCCCACCGCATATTTAACATAACACATTGATGTCATTATGATATTTCTTTTCCGCAGAAAGGACAGTAGTTAAAATCCTGATGCAATGCGCTGCCGCAGTATCTGCATTTTCTATCCTGTCTATCTAACCATTCGTGATCCATTCGTGATATTCTTCCCCCATTTCATGGACATTTCTTTCGCATCTCTCGCACATCAGAAAGGGTTCGCCCTTTCTGACTCTGAAAAGCGGGATAAAAAACAGATTGAAATAATGGTCTATTCGCTTAAAATACGCCTGAGCCAGACCGCAGACCGGACACAGCACGGGTTTGTCATCAAGCACCTTTATTTTCGGAGATACGCCTGCAATTAAAAACATTTTGTTTTTATTCCATATAAGCAGGGCGGGCATTTCATGCCCGCCCTGTTTTTTCCTGTTTAAAAATTTCTCGGTTTGCAGATAATTTCTCTGATACGCATGTCAAAAAAGTCAGACTGATTCGCGGGTTTCAGCACCAATGCAGTGT
>DZCT01000618.1 GCA_022736535.1 Desulfatirhabdium butyrativorans
TCTCGCTTCGCTCGAAATGACAGAAGTGCAGCTCGCTCGAAATGACAGAAGTGCAACATTTATGAGAATTAACAATATATACACAGAAGGCTTTTTTTTCTTACAGCCTCAAACAGAATAATCTGTTTTTTTCTTACAGCCTCAAACAGAATATTCTGCTTATAGAAAAAAGCGGAGCAGATGTCAATACTGAATTGAGAGTATTTTAAACAGGATTTACGGGATTTGCAGGATTTACAGGATTATATTCTTGTAAATTCTCTGAAATCCTGTATAATCCTGTTTAAATTATGTTCCGGGGGCAATTATGAAAAAAATATCCTTTTTTCTCGTTCCCACGCTCCGCGTGGGAATGCAGCCCGGACGCTCCGCGTCCTGTCTCGGAGTGCAAAAATAAGCGCAGCGCCCGGGCTTAAACAGATTTGCGAAAAACCGCTTCGCTCTTTCTCGTTCCCACGCTCCGCGTGGGAATGCAGCCCGGACGCTCCGCGTCCTGTCTCGGAGTGCAAAAATAAGCGCAGCGCCCGGGCTTAAACAGATTTGCGAAAAACCGCTTCGCTCTATTTTCGCACTCCGGACGGACATTCACGAGAAATCCTGTTCAAATCCTGCTCCGGAGGGAATTATGAGAAAAATATGTTTTATTTTTTTTATCCTGCTCGTGACAAATATATCCTTATTAAAAGAAGGGCATTGCATTACCATCGCCGAAGAGGAAGAAATAGCCCGTGAATTTACAAAAGCGGCATTGCAACATGTCAATGTGATCAAGGATACGCTCATTGTCAATTATGTCAATGAAGTCGGCAAAAAAATCCTTGCGGAATTTCCGCCCCAGCCCTTTACCTATCGTTTTTCTGTAATAAAAGAAGATGCTTATAACGCCTTTGCCGCGCCGGCGGGAAATATTTTTATCAACACCGGTCTCATTGAAGCCATGGACAGCGAAGAAGAACTTGCCGGGATTCTTGCCCATGAGATCGCTCATGCCGCCTGTCGGCATATTTCCCAGAAAATTGAAAGTTCATCCAAAATCGGGCTGGCAACTTTTGCGGGGCTGGCAGCAGGTATTTTTCTGGGCATCGGCGGGGCAGACGCTGCTGCCGCCAATGCGGTCAGCATGAGCGCGGTAGCCGCAGGTCAGTCGCTGTCGCTGGCATACAGCCGGGAACACGAGCGGCAGGCGGACCAGCTCGGTCTGAAATATCTGAACAAAGCGGGATATTCCGGCGCGGGATCATTGAGCATCCTGAAAAAAATCCGCAACAAACAATGGTTCGGCTCTGATGTCATTCCCACATACATCACCACGCATCCGGCGCTGGAGGAACGGATTGGCTACATTTCCGCATGGATAGATACGCAGGAAAACAGGGAACAGGGGAACAGGGCGCAGCAGGATTCAGGATTCAGAAGAGCGCACAGCCGGATACTCGCGCTATACACAGATGAAAATATCGCACTGAAAAGGCTGGAGGCTGAATTTAAAAAAAATCCTGAAGACGCGACAGCGAATTACGGATACGGACTGATTCTGTCTAAAACCGGCAAACGGGAACAGGCGATTTTTCATTTCAAAAAAGCTTTGGAAAAAAGAATGTTTGATTCCTATATCTTAAAAGACCTGGGCATCGCATATTTTTCGGACGGCAGATATGCGGAAGCTTTGAAAACCCTTGAAGGCTCCGTGAGTATGGAATCGGAGGACCCGGAGGGAATGTTTTTTCTGGGGCGGACTCAGATGGAAATGAAAAAATTTGAAGCCGCTGTTGCAACATTCAAAGACCTCACGGAAAAACACCCGAATTACAAACAGGCATTTTATTATCTCGGCGAAGCCTGCGGCAGACAGGACAATCTGGAAGACGCGCATTATTATCTGGGCATCTATTATAATGATAGGAAGGATTTTAAAAACGCCGGATTTCATTTAGAAAAAGCATTGACTTACACGAAAGATCAGGGCCGAAAGCTCAAAATCGAGGAAATGCTCAAGCATTTGAAAATGGAAAGAAAGCAGAGCGAAGAAGAATTGAAAAAGAAATCCCCGACGGGACAGTTGAATTTTTTCGCCCTGTGATCTCGTTCCCACGCGCCGCGTCAATGCCGTAGGTCGGGGTGAGCTTGCGAACCCCGACATCATCCCGCAAGTGTCTCGCAACGAACCCCGACATCATCCCGCAAGTGTCTCACAGCGAACCCCGCGACATCATCCCGCAAGTGTCTCACAGCGAACCCCGCGACATCATCCCGCAAGTGTCTCACAGCGAACCCCG
>DZCT01000157.1 GCA_022736535.1 Desulfatirhabdium butyrativorans
TTTCCCACAGAGTTCACAGAGAAGAAAAGCCCACGGAGAACACAGAGTTTTTTTTTAAATTCTCTGTGATCTCTGCGGTTTTTTCACGCTCTGTGATTTCTGCGGGAAACCCCCTCCGGGAAAAAATATCATATAAAGTCAAAAGAGATTCAGTATTACACGTCGTAAAACAGAGATCAGACAAAAGTTACTTGATTTATTTTGAAAAATACTCATCAATAATCTTCTGATACGTCCCGTTCTTATGAACAGTTTCAAAGGCTCTCTGCAATTTTTTCACCGTTTCGGGAGGCGTTTTAAGACCTGTCACCAGATAGTAATATCCGCTCAGTTCCTCAATTATGTAAACCGGTTTGATGTCATTTTCAGAATGTCCCAGCTTTTTGCTCAGATACATTCCTACCAGTTTGTTCATGCCGCAGAGATCAAATCTTTTGGAAAACAGCTTGTTCACATTCAGTTCATAATCCGCGACCCGATCCAATTTAAGCCCCAGTTGCTGCTCATGCTTGCGAAGATACTGATCCACCACATCTTCCAATACTGTTCCGACAGTGTATTTGCTCAAATCTTCGAGTTTGTCAATCCGAATATCCCTGTCTTTCAATGCGAGAAGTCCGTGTTCGGCAACTGCGACCACGCCGATCCACTGAAACAGCTTTTCCCGTTCAGGAGTTCTTACAACGCAGTATTCAAACACACTGCTTTCTTTCTGCGTCATCTGATAGGCGCGGGCAAAAGGGTACTGTTTAATCGGAACTTCTATCCCGGCTTCTTTGAGAACCGCCCTGACAACCTGCGTGCTGATCCCCCTGATTTCTCCCTTTTCTTCATAACTGAAGGGGGGATAGTAATCCATAATGACTTTGACCGCTTCGGCGAATGCCGCATTCCAGCATACCAGTACAATGACGCCTGCCAGACACAATGCTTTCTTCATTTTATTCCTCCTTCTGTTTCAGTAAAACATCTTTTTTACATCATCAATCCTTGCCTCATTTTCAGTTCCTTACATAAAACAGAACCTCAGTTGCCTCACCTCCTTTGAAATCTGTCCCCGTCATTCTGAACGATTAACAAACTAAGTTTCTTGAAGAAACTTAGTTTGTAACCTGCTTTTCAGAATGACACTCTGCAATCACCTCTTCTGTACCGCTGCCTTTTTCCGTAATCTTTCGGCACCGAACCCGGAATATACTTAAAACTCATAAGAAATTTCTGTCCGCAGTTCACGGCCGGGGCGGGGAAAATCATCTCTGTAATAATAGCCGATGATGCTGTTTCCGTCTTTAAAGACCGGCGCAGGATAAACAATGTCCGCGTCAAAGAGATTTTTCACGCCCCCGCGCAGCGTCAGTCCTTTTATAAATAAATTGAAAATATTGCCTGTCAAGTCAACTGTATGAAAGCCTTTCAAATCATCTCTGGGGTCGTCAGCCGCCCGATGCCGGTCTCCTGCATAATGATATTGCAGAGAAAAAACATAGTCCTGCTCCGGCTTATAAGTCAGGGAGGCATTTGCCAGCCGGTCAGTTGCGCCGCTGATGGGCTTGCCGTTTTCATCTTCGGTATCCGAATATAGAGAAATTCAGCGATGCCTGCAAGTCTTTTCTCAATTCCTGCTCAACTTCAATTTCAACGCCTTTGCTTTTCATCGTGCTGTCGGCATTTCTGTATCCGATATTCTCGCCGCTGAAAGTGTCGGCATAGACAGGATACAGGATTTTATCTTCAAGCTCTGAACAGAACAGCGTGATGCGGGCGCCGGTTCCGGGTTTTCTGTAAATATATTCGGTTTCATAGCTTCTGATTTTCTCTGAATCCAAATTCGGATTGCCTTTGATAAAGGAATTTCCTTTGGAGTAAAGTTCCGTAAATGTCGGGGGACGCACAGACTCGGAATACTGCGCCTTGAGAATATGATGTTCCGCAAGCCTCCAGACCGCAGAAACCCGGGGCGTGAGGCAGTTTTCCATATCATTGTAGTCATCATACCGCAGACCGCCGGTCAAAGCAAAATTTTGAGCAATATAATACATATCCTGCAAATATGCGCTGAAAACCCTTCTGGTCCTGTCTTTCAGAATCCACATGGTCTCATCGTCAAGCGAAACCAATTCTCCTTGTGACTCAGGAAGTGTGGCAGCCGCGCAGATATCTTTCATGCTGACTTCCGAGTATTTTGTTCCGGCGAGTATCGTATGATTGCCGAGGGCTGTGCAGATCAATTCCGCGCCTCCGTAAAATTCTCTTTCCGTATAATTGCCGTCAACAACCGAACCTGAAGGAAAACCGAGCAAATCCACGGGCGGAAGTCCCAGCATATAATCCATTTCATATTCATAAACATGCATACCGGCTTTCATATCCGCTTTGAAATTTTCTGAAAAAGTCACAATCTGTTTTGCTTCAACGGCTTTGTGTTCATGGGATATTTCTGTCCGTTCTTCAGGCGGGGCAAGCACATGAATCAGTCCGAAATAATCGCCTCTGCCGTTTGAGACATACTGCCCTGACAATGAAAAATCTTTATATTTTAAGGAAAGCGCGGCGAATCTGTCTTTTTTTGCCTCATTTGTTTTACCCGGCGCCTGTGAAAACGAGCTGAAGTCAAATCCCGCAAAAGGTTCATAAAGCCGGTCTTTTCCTGCATAAACATCTGCTCCGTCAGAGTTCAGTCCCGAGACATTCAGACTGATATTGAAATTTTTATCGGGAACAGCACAGCTCAGAGCTGCGCCCCCGCTGTAAGAACCGTAATCGCTGTATCCTGCATAAATCTGAGAACCTGTTTTACGGGTGCTTATGTCAATGACGCCGGCATAAGCATAATCTCCGTAAATGACTGAACCGGGTCCTCTGATAATTTCGATTTTTTCAATCTGCGCGACAGGAATATGATAAACGGCAAATCCCGAAGCGCTCAGAACATCATTGACCGCAACGCCGTCGAGCATGAGTTTCATATTGCCTGAGAAAAAACTTCCCCCGATTCCGCGAACGATCACATACTCATCGCCGACAGAATTGATGGAGGTCGTAACGCCCGGAACAAGAGACAATGCCTCGAACACCGTTCTGACGCCTTTGGATTCAAGGTCTTTTCCCTTCAGAACCGTCACCATGCCCGGGGCAAGGTCGGCATCTATTTTGGTTTTGGTCGCAATTTCTGTAAAAACAACAGCTTCTGCATGAATCCATTTGAGTTCCTCGTCAATCGCTCTGTCTGCGGATTCTTCCGATTCAGGCATTTCCTGAGCGGCAGCGGAAAATCCCAGACATGCAGCCATCGCCAGCACAGCAAACATTTTGAAAAATCTGTAATATTTCATAACTATGTCCTTTTGATTTAACGTGAGTTCGACGTAAGCATCTGTAGCGGGCCGAATTTTATAAAATAGGCCTGCCGTCGTAGAGACGCACGGCCGTGCGTCTCTACGGCTCAGAAATCATAAGAAATCTCTGTCTGCCATGCCCGTCCTGTCTGCGGAAAATCTTCTTTGTATTCCCTGTAATTTGCCGGATAGCGTATCTCTGCGTCAAACAGATTTCTGACGCTGCTGCGCAATGTCATGCCTTTGCAAAAGAGATTATGTTTGCTCAGTGTAAAATTTAAGGTGTCATAAGCGTCCAAAGATTCACGAGGGTCTTTGGGACCCCGGTTGCGGTCGGCAACATGGCGATGATTCAACGCCGCAGTCCAGTCCGTTTTAAACTGCCAGATCAGTCCGGCATTGGAAAGCCATTTCGGAGAATTTTTCATATCTCCGCCGTTGGTGATGTCTTCGGCGTCCGCATAAGAGAGATTTGCATTGAATGCAAGCGAGTCGGCAATTTTCCAGTTCACTTCCGCTTCAACACCTTTGCTTCTTGCATCGCCGTGGTTGGAATATAAGCCTTTGACAGCGTAGATGAGATTGTCCATTTCCGAATAAAACACCGTGAGCTTTCCGGTAAACGCTTGGGTTCTGTAAATGTATCCGGCTTCGGATGTCTTCACGCTTTCAAAATCCAGTTCGGGATTTCCCAGTATTGTAGGATTGTTCTTACTGTACATTTCCGTAAAAGACGGGGGTTTGAAGGCTTCGGCATATTGGATTTTGAAGATATGACGGTCGGTTGCCCTGAAAACGCCTGCAATTCTGGGAGTTATACGGGAGTAGGAATATTCTTCGTCATCGTATCGGTCATATCTCATACGATTTCGCTTTCAAAAATACAGGTCGCTCACGCTCCCGGCTCGGAGCCGGGAGCGCAGAGACGCAAAATTTTGCGTCTCTGCCGACATTTCATAAATATTTGAAAGCGAAATCGTATCAGTCCCAAGGTAAAAGACACTTTTTCTGTAATGTCAATCTGATCCTGTAGGAACAGTCCTGATACTTTGCGCTCTTTGTCTTCGTCAAGCCAGTTTTTATCGCCCGTAAATGTCTGATACGGCACAGATTCGTAAGTAACAGGATCATAATTGACTTTCATCCATAGGTCTTTCATAGTTGAATACTCATAATCTGTACCGATCAGCCAGTTCTGCTTCTGCCAGCCGCTCCAATGAAAAAGAATGCCTCCGTATAAGGCATGTTCTTTATAGTAAGACGCGCCTATTGTATCGTAGGGCGTGATGACGCCGGCAGGAAAAAGCCAGAAATCGCCCGAATCCCAGACATATTCCCTGCCCCCGAATTTTATCTCCGAAGTCAGATGCCGGGAAATATCAGGGCTGAAGCGCGCTTCAAGCATTTTGTATGTGTTTGAATGCAGGTTTTCATATTCTGACGGAGGAATCGCGCCGGTCAGCCCGAAATAAGTTCCCATCCGGCTTTCGGTCCATTGCCCTGTCAGAGACAATTTCCTGTAATCCAAAGATAATATGGCTGAACGGGATTTGATTTCATCGTTAATATCTTCTTCTCTGCCGGATATATCGGGGCCCGAACTGACATCGCTTCTGCCTCTTTCGGACCCGGCAATGTTCAGACCGGTTCTGAATGTCTTATCATCGGATTCATAAGCGGTTCGGATGCCGGCGCCGAAGGCGTCATAACTTCCCGCAGAGCCGAAAACCCGATTGCCTTTCTGATAAGTCATCACATTGACAACCCCCATATATGCCCATTCTCCGTACAGGCACGAACCCGGGCCCCGGATGACTTCTATGCGTTCCACCTGTGCGATGCCCATATCGAGCAGTCCTCCCAATCCTTCCATGGTGCTGTTCATCGGAACGCCGTTGAGCAGCATTTTGATTTTGACGCTTGATGTGATGCCCCTTATAATGGTTGACAGAGAACCGCTCATGCTTGAATTCAAATCCGCTCCCGGCACAAGCACCAAAGATTCGCCTACGGTTCTGAAGCCCTGAGATTCAAGGTCTTTTCCTTTTAAAACAGTTATCATGCCCGGGGCAAGGTCGGCGTCTATTTTGGTTTTGGTGGCAATTTCTGTAAAAACAACAGCTTCTGCCTGAATCCATTTGAGTTCCTCGTCAATCGCTCTGTCTGCGGACTCTTCCGATTCAGGCATTTCCTGAGCAGCAGCGGAAAATCCCAGACGGACAAGCACTGCCGATACGACAAATATCTTAACCGCTCTGTAAAAGTTCATGGTTCCTCCTTTTTCGTCTTTCGCAGAGACGCAGAATCCTGCATCTCTGCGGCTCCTGTTTGCCCAAAAAAAAATCCTTTGCGCTCTCAGCGTCCTTTGCGAGAACCTTTTTTATTCCGATTTTATTCCGAAAAAAGTCTGATGTTTCATAAAAATATTTACAAACAATCCCTCAGCGTTTATAATATCTCTATCTGTTTGGGAAGGAATATGCCAAATATTTCAAAAAAATGCAAACGGATATTAGATGCAGAAACAAGACGTGAAAAGACCCTGAAAAATAAGGACTTCATATTATGGAAAATACAAAGACGGAACCGGATGCGGACATCAGCCGGACATTGGGCATTGACAAAGCCGCCGGACGGAACAAAGGCTTCAGACGCTGGTTTTTCCGCATCGGGCTTGTCCTTTTGCTCTTGCTGGCTGCTTTCAAATGGAGCATGGGAAGTAAAAATGATGCGGTAAAGTTTAAAACCCTGAGCGCGGAACAAGGCACTCTGGTGGTGACAGTCACGGCCACCGGAACCTTGCAGCCGACCAATCAGGTGGATGTGGGAAGCGAACTGTCCGGCATCGTCAGAACCGTTGAAGCAGATTATAATGACCTTGTAAGCGTTGATCAGATCCTCGCAAGGCTTGACACCTCAAAGCTTGAAGCGGAAGTCATGAAGTCTGAGGCTTCGCTTGTCTCGGCGCGGGCAAAGCTGCTTCAGGCAAAAGCAACGGTTCGGGAAACGCAGACCGAACTCTCACGGCTCAGACAGTTGCGCAAACTGAGCGACAACAAAGTTCCCTCACAGACCGATATGGATGCGGCAGAAGCAAAACTTGAACGCAGTCTGGCTGAAGAATCAATGGCAAAGGCGCAGATCACGGAAGCGGAGGCGACTTTAAATGTGAATCAGACCAATCTGGAAAAGGCGATGATCCGTTCCCCGGTGAACGGCATTATCCTTGCGCGCAGCGTGGAGGTGGGGCAGACGGTTGCCGCTTCGCTTCAGGCGCCGGTGCTTTTCACGCTGGCAGAAGACCTGGCGCGGATGGAACTGCATGTGGATGTGGATGAAGCCGATGTGGGTTCGGTGCAGGAGGGACAGGAAGCCGCATTCACTGTTGACGCGTATCCGAACCGCAGTTTTCCCGCAGAGATCAAGCAGGTCCGTTACGGCGCCCAGACCACAGACGGCGTTGTGACGTACAAAACAGTATTGAAGGTTGACAATGCGGATTTGTCTCTGCGCCCCGGCATGACAGCCACCGCGGAGATTACCGTTAAAAAGATTGAAAATGCCGTTCTGATTCCCAATGCCGCGCTGCGTTTTGTTCCGCCGAAGAAAGAAGCGGAAAAGGAAAGCCGAAATCTTTTCACCGCTTTGTTTCTGCCTCGCCCGCCGCGGCCGGAAAGCAAAAAAAACGGCGATGCCGACGCAAAGCAGAAGACTGAACTCGTCTATACCCTGCGCGGCTCGGCGCTTGTGCCTGTTTCAATAAAAATCGGCGCCAGCGACGGAACCGTGTCTGAGGTTATCGAAGGCGATGTCAAACCCGGCATGGAACTTGTGACTGATACCGTCACTGTAAACAAATGAGGAGACTTATGATGAACGGCAGCCTCGCAGACAATCTCCTCATCGAGTTGAAAGATGTGAGCAAAGTTTACGGCAGAGGACAGGCGGAAATGCACGCGCTGAGGGATGTCAGTCTCAGCATTTCCGAAGGAGATTTTGCGGCAGTGATGGGCCCGAGCGGTTCGGGCAAATCCACCTGTATGAACATTCTGGGCTGTTTAGATACGCCGAGTTCCGGCGCGTATCTGTTCGACGGCGTTTCTGTGGGCGGGTTGTCCCGCGATCAGCGGGCAATGCTGCGCCGTCATTATCTGGGCTTTATTTTTCAGGGCTTCAATCTGCTGAACCGCACCTCTGCATTGGAGAATGTGGAACTGCCCCTGATTTATCGCGGCGTTCCTGCTCATGAGCGCAGGGAAAAGGCGATGAACGCGCTGACCGCCGTGGGGCTTGACGGCTGGGAAACCCACACGCCCGGAGAGCTTTCCGGGGGACAGCAGCAGCGGGTTGCCATTGCCCGCGCCATTGTGACAAATCCCAAGGTTCTGCTCGCGGACGAACCCACCGGCAATCTGGATTCTGCCCGAAGCCGGGAAGTCATGGAACTGCTCACGGTGTTTAATCAGGAACGGGGCATCACGATTGTGATGGTGACGCATGAAGCGGACATGGCGGCCTATGCCCGCAGCCGGATTCACTTCAAAGACGGGCGGATTGATTAGAAGGTGTTTAAAAAATCCGAACAGGTGAATTTCCCCCCCTTTAAAAAAGGGGGGAGACCGATTTTTCAAACATCCTCTATGGCGGCGATTCGGCAGAACAGCTTGATTCTGAAGATATAAAACGGCTCTGCTGAAAACAGACAAACCCGTTTTACAAAACAGAACCGTCCGGAGCGTGCGGCGGCTGTCATTTAATCGTCAGACGCTCTGAGCGGATCCGCACCGCATCTGCTTTAAATCCCTTCTGTTTCCATTGTTCCACCGCCTCCTGCGCGCCTTCAGGGGTCTTATACCGTCCGACAAAAATATGATACCAGTCTTCCGAACCGGCGGAGCGGATATGAGAGATCATCACAAAATTTCCTTCTTTTCTCAGGCGGCTGACCATGCGCTCGGACATCTCCCTGTCATTGCGATAAGAAAGCAGATGAACGGTGTAGGCGGTTTTGTCTGAAAAAGAATCTTCCTTCTGCGCCTGACGGGCGGCTTTTTCTTCTTTTTTTGATGCAATTTCAACAGGCTTATTTTCATCTGTCTCAGGGGGCTGCTCTGTTTTGCATTTTTCCCGCCATGGTCTGCCTGCCTGATACGCTTCCAACCGCTTCATATACTCGGACATCTTCTGCGCGCTGCTTTCGGCATTCAGGGAAGCGATCATGCTTTTCTGCGTGGAAACCGCATCTTCAAAATTACCGGCTTCGGCATAAGCTGCTGCCAGCGTATCGAGCGTATCCGGTCCCGGATTCATTTCAACTGCTTTTTTTGCCGTTTCAACTGCTTTTTCACCGTTCCGGCATCCGGCATCGGGACAGACAGCCAGCAGCCATGCGGCATTCAGACAGGCTTCAAAATGATTCGGATTTATTTCAATCGCTTTGAACTGATCGGCAAGGGCTTTTTCATAATCGCAGTTGTAAAACCGCGCTGTCCCCCGATGGCTGTATGCCTCGAAGTCATTGGGATTTATATCTAAAACTTTGCTGAAATCCTCAATTGCCCGCTGATATGCTTTTTTGTAAAGCCATGCGCCGCCTCGGTTGTGAAAGGCTTCGGCAGACAGGGGATTGATTGACAGGGCTGCGGTATAATCTGCTACGGCTTTGTCATAGTCGCCTTTGGAAAACCACGCAATTCCCCTGTCATGCAAGGCTTGGGGATCACTCGGATTCAGGGTCAGGGCCCGGGTAAAATCTTCGATAGCGCCATCATAATCCGCTTTCGTGAGCCGGGCAAATCCCTGCCTGTGAAATTCCTCCGCGCGCTGCGGGGAGAGCGCCGCTGGTTCTGCTCCGGAAGATTCGGCTGCCGCAGCGGGCAACAGCAGGCAGAAGACTGTCAGGAAATAACATATCATTTCAGTTGTTTTTCTCAAATTTGCGGACTTGGCTTTGCGTTCTTAGCGATCTTTGCGAGAAACTTTTTTTTATTTCTCGCAAAGCACGCCAAGAGCGCTAAGAAGAAAAGCTTTTTTTTATTAGGAGTTACGCAGTTGAATTTTTTCGCCCTGTGATCTCGTTGGGAATGCAGCCCGGACGCTTTGCGTCCGTATCCGGAGTGCTGAAATGAAATTTCAGCATTGTGCTAACCCATTTTATAAAATTCGGTCGCTCCGCTCATTTCAGCACTCCGGACACTCCGAATGTTCCCACATGGAGCGTGGGAACGAGATCAACTGCGTAATTCCTATTTATAAAAAAATCAGATTTTAATTTCTTTAATTTCTTTAATTTCTTTGCGTTCTTTGCGTTCTTTGCGCGCTTTGCGAGAAACCTTTTTTTATCCCCTTTAAAATATCGCGGGCGAAAGCACATAAGCTGTAAAAGCTGATTCCGGTCTTTCTAAGAGATGCGGACATTCCCGAATAAGCTGCATTCTGAGTTTGACATTAAATTCCGCCCGGTACAAAGTCCGTGCCTCAGATAACTGCATTGCGGTCAGTCCCCGGGCTTTCTGAAGTTTGGCAGCCCTCAGCATTGCGCCGAGCAGCAGGGCATCTCGGAGATCAGCAGCCTGAAGCAGCGCCTCACAGAGATTGGCTCTCCACAGGTCCGCGCTCCGAAGACAGGCTTTCCACAGCACGGCTTTTTCAAGATTTGCGCCTGTAAGATCAGCTTCTTCAAGATTTGCCTCCTGAAAATCTGCGCCTGAACAGTCGGCTCTCCAAAGATCGGCTTTTCGGAGAACAGCCTTTTCCAGATTCGCTTTTCCAAGCGCCGCAAGCTGGAGATTTGCTCCGGAAAGGTTCGCTCCGGAGAGATTCGCTCCGGAGAGATTCGCTCCGGAAAGATTTGCTCCGGAAAGATTCGCGCTCTGAAGGTTTGCGCCCCGAAGATCGGCTCCGGAAAGATTGGCATGAACCATGCAGGCTTCCCGAAGATTGGCATTCCGAAGATCCGTCCGCTGCATATCCGCATCCCTCAGATTCGCCTCCATGAGTACGGCATTTGCAAGATTTGCCTTCCAAAGGTCGGCACCCTCAAGATTGGCTTTCCAAAGCACGGCGTTTTGCAGGTCAGCTTCCAGAAAGTCGGTATCAGCAAGCTCTGCCCCTTCCATGGCTGCATTTCGGAGGTTTGCGCCCCAGAAATTTTCCTCTTTGCATATTTTTCTGTGAAGTCTGTTCTGCATTGTTTTTTTTCCTTTTTCCTGAGCCTGTCCTGCAAATATATCGCGCCTGCGGGGCTTTGCGCTCTTTGCGAGAAATGTAGGG
>DZCT01000158.1 GCA_022736535.1 Desulfatirhabdium butyrativorans
GCTCACCCCGACCTACGGAATTTACGGAATTGTCAACTTGACGGCATTGACGCTCTGCGTCCGGCGGACAGACGTTCCCACGCGGAACATGTGAACGAGAGGTCAATTCATTCGTGGCTGCTGCCATCCCCCTGACTTTTTATCATTCCGCCGACCCTGCCTTTAAATTCCTCAGTGACAGCATCCACATCATCCAATGTTGTAATCACTCTGGGCGTTATGAGAAGAATCAGTTCCGTCTTATCGGTTGACTTTGAGTCTTTTCCAAGCAGATACTGAAGCACGGGAACGCCGCCGACACAGGGAAGTCCTGAATATGCTTTGTTTTTCGTTTCCTTAATCAGCCCGCCGATCACAATGGTCTGCCCGTGCCTGACCGTCAGCGTGGTTTTGACGCTCCGCTTGTAAAAAGACTGGGCATCCTGATTGCCCACTTTCATCGTGCCGCTCTGCTCGCTGATTTCCTGATTGATGTCCATGCTCACCAATCCGTGTTCGTTGATATGCGGCGTAACTGTCAGAATAATGCCGGTATTCCGATATTGAATGCTGGTCTCCACAATATCCGAAGCCGTGTTTTTATATCCCACGCTCGGCACGGGAATTTCAGTGGAAATATCTATTTTTGCTTCTTTATTGTCCGAAGCCAGCACACTGGGCGATGACAGAATATTGACCTTGTTGTCTCTGGCAAAAGCAGACAGCGCAGCCTCCCAGCGCAGCGACTGCCCAATAACGTACTTCAGACCCGCTTCGCCGACATTTGCACTCAGCAAATTCGTATCCGGCGTGCTGCCGTCGCCCCGCTTATACCACCATTCCACGCCGAGTTCGGTTTTGGCGTCCAGCGTGATTTCGGCAATTGTGACTTCAATCAGCACCTGACGGGGCAGAACATCAAGCCGTTTCAATATGTTTTCAACGATCTGATAATCTCGCGGCGTGGCTTCAATCACCAGCGCATTTCGGATTTCATCGGCAATGATCCTGATCTCGCCTTTGAGCGTGCCGGATTCGGGCGAATCTGATTTTCCGCTTTTTCCGCCGACAGATTCTTTTTTTACCGCTTTTTTCGGCGCAGAGCCTGCAAATGCGCTTTCAAAAGAAGAACTATCTGTTTTTGCGCCTGTTTCCGGCTTTGCGCCTGCGTCAGATTTTGCCGATGCCTCAGTTTTTGATTTGCTCTCTTTCTGGGATGTTTCCCCGGAAAAGACATTGTTCAGAAGATCGGACAATTCCGCAGCCTGTCCGTTTTTGACAGAGTAAACATAAATTCTCGGCTCAATGTCATGTCCGGGAACATCAATCTGCCGGATTATTCGCTCTACTTCGTCAAATACATAAGGCATGGAAGTAACCGCGATCAGCATATTGAGGCGTTTCACCGGAATAAGCTTTACATCTGCCTTGATCTTTGCGCCGTAAGAGCCGACAATTTCGGTCAGCATTTTGCTCATTTCTTCCGCGTCGGTGTATTCGAGACGAAAGACCCGATGGCTGATTTTCTCAAAGATGTTGATGTCAAAAACTTCTGCCAGTCTTATCGCCTTTGCAATATTGACGCCTTTATCCACCAGCACCAGCGTGTTGGAATCTGCATGGGAGACAATTGTTCCTTCTGCGGAAATAAAAGGCGTCAGCAGCTTGCTGAGTTCTTCCACCGAGATGAATTTCAGCGGAATGATCTGAATGATGACTCTCTCTTCCGGCGAAATGTCTTCCCGTGAATGCCCGATGCGGGAAGTAATCGGCATCCGTGCCGCATCTTTAAGACTTATGATTTTATAGACATTTTCTTCTTTTACCGCAGTCAGTCCGTTTGCCTCCAAAATCTGAAAAAAAAGGGGGAAAAGGTCATCCGGTTTCAGACTGCCTGCGGTGTGAATCGTTACCGAACCCTTGACCGCAGAAGGATCAACCAGATAACTGATATCCAGCAGTTCCGCGAGATGCCTGATGACTTCGTAAAGATCGGCATCATCAAAATTCAGCACCACATCTCCGGCTTTCGGCTCCTGTCTTACGGCTTTCGGCTTTCGGCTTTTGACAGCCGGCGCCGACGTGTCTGGCGATTCAGAATGCGGAATATTTTCTTCCGTGTATGAAGGAGGCGGAGAGAATTTTTCCGCTTTTATTTTTTCCTTCCCGTCTTCCGGCTGCGGCGCAATCGGCGTAATATCTGCTCCTGAAAATTCTTTCCGTGAAGCATGTTCTTTGATTTTAAGGGGCGATGCTTTTTCTCGCTCTTCTTTGATCGGGAGTTGTCTCGCACATCCTGCAATGACTATTAGAAAAAACAATATGATACTGACAGCAAAACACCCCGTTCCTGCTTTGCAGCGTGTTTCTAATTTCCGATTTCCGATTTCCAATTTCTTCGTTCCGATTTCCGACATTATTTTTTCTGTTTCATCTTTCCGAAAGGCGTATCTATTTCTCCTCCTGCCTGATTTTCGGCAGGGCTTGACGGAGGCTTGATGATACGTTTCATCTGTCCGAAAGGCGTGTCAACCATTTCAAATTCCGGCTCCGCAGGAGCTTTGCTCTGGGCTTTTCCTCCCGAAGCCCCGGATTCTGAAGATTTCACAGCAGTTGACTCCGAGACAACCACCGTGGGCTGGCTTGCCGTCTGCGTTTTGGCTGCTGTTTTTTCTCTGTTTCCGCTTTTCTGCTTATCATAAAGCAGCACTTCGTATTTCTTGTCTTTATCCGCCAGAAGAATGCTTTCTTTGCGGATTTCGGCAATCTGAAATTCGCCTAACATATCTCCCTCTTTTACCCATTTATCTTTCCGCTCATCGGGTTTTCTGTCAGGATTTTCAACCAAAGCGGCTTTGTAGGCATCCAGCATGATAACGCCGTAGAGCGTGATTTTCCTTCCGAAAGGATCAGCGGCTTTGATCTCCGGCTCCGGTTCTGGAATTTCCGGAATAATTTCCTTTCTCTCCGGCGAGAAAAGATTTTTTTCCGCCACAATGCTGTATTCCGATTCGGGCGGCATATTTTTACTCATCATGCGTTTTTCAGAGCGGGCTTCGGATTTCGGAGAATCCGCCTGAATATCGGCTTTGGGCATTTCTTTTTTATACCAAATATCATAAGCCCTGATTCCGGAGAATACGGCAAATGCTGCAAACAAGATATTGATGATCCATAATTTGGATAACATTTATTGCTCCTATTTATTGCTCCTTGTAGGGTGGGCAGCTTGCTGCCCACCACTCTTGCTCAAACCTTCTTTTTCTTCATAAAACCCTCAACCGTGAGCGTGGCAAAGACTTTCTCCGCCTGCTTCATATTGCCGGTCCGGACTCTCATTTCACTCACCCGGAGAAGTTTCAGCGATGTCTCAATTCGGTAGAGCATTTCTTTCAACTGCCGGATGCTTGTATTGAAGGTAACTTGAACCGGAATCGTGAGATAATCCTTCACTGTTGCTTTTTCATCCGGCTCAAGCGGCTGCAACACCCGCATCGCGCTCACCTCAACCTTGCTTCGGCTGGCGATGTCGTTGAGAATATTCTGAATATCCACCGCTGCAAGCGCCGGCGTTTCTCCGGTGAGCAGACCGGATTCTGCCCGCTCCAAAGCCCGGTTCAACGCGAGACGTTCTTCTTCCAGCGCGTTTCGCTCCTGAACCATCTGCCGATATTTTAATATTTTCTGCTGTTTCAGGGCAATTTCATCGCTCATGGGCTGAAAACCTTCAAATTCCGGCAGGAAGCGATAGATTGCGCCGACAATCAGCAAAACTGCGCCGACAATCAGTATGTATTTTCTTTCTTTAGTCATCTGTTCATTGCTTTCTGTAAAACGGTTTTCCAAACCGTTTCCGCGGCAAAAAACGATTTGCAAAATCGTCTTATACCAAATCTCTATTGAAAGTATGCTCTCATTTTCTTTCCCACAGAGGGCACAGAGCGTGAAAAAACCGCAGAGGACACAGAGAATTTTAAAACTCTGTGAACTCTGTGTATTCTCTGTGAACTCTGTGGGAAAAAGTATCATATAAAGTCAATAGAGATTCGGTATTACTACAGATTTCAGAATCTCGGTTTATGCCGGCGGACAGTATAATTTTACTCCATTTTCAGCCCTATTCTGAACCGCTCTTTGCCGTCTTTGTCTTTTGTGATGGTGGAGAGAAATACGGCGTCTTTGAAAAGCGGAGACATCTCCAACAGCGGAATCAGTTCGGACGCGGAATCCGCAAATCCCTCCAATTGAATTTCTCTTTTGAAAAATGTAAACTCCTGCACCCATGCGGTTTCAGGCAGAATCTGCGTCAGTTCCCTCAGCATATCCGAGACAGACGCGCCGCTCCTCAGCGAATGCAGATATTCGGCTTTTGTCTCCAATGACTCAAAAGTCCCCTGAATGCGGTCAATATCCGCAAGCTCCGATGTCAGCCGCTTCATCTCCTCATTTACTTCTTTCAACATCAACTGCTGCCGCAAAAAATGACTCCCGCCCCAGGCGATTCCCGCCAGAATCGCCGCGGCGGCAAGCGCAATCATTATGTAGTAAGCCGCCCGGCTCGGACGTTTCCGCATTCCTGCCGGCAGCAGATTGATCTGCACCGGCGTGTTCTGTAAGCCCTTCAATGCAAGCCCGAACGCGGGAATCAGGTCCGGAGAAGGAATGCCGCTTTCGGGAAATTCCGCGGAAAGCGCATCGGAAACAGCTTCCGGCTTCAGCAATGTGAGAAATTCCTTCTCCGAAAAACTGCCCCGGTGTCCGGTTTTATAAGCCCGGAAATTCATGCGGGCTGTGGATTCGGTCTCCATGCCGGAAACGCCGTGCTGCAACGCGCCGGCAAAATCCGAATAGGGCGCAAGCGCGTTTTTCTTTACAGCAGCCAGCAGGATTTTCAGACGATTTTTCTGCTTATCTTCTGAGACAATCTGGCAGTCAAACGCAAGCTCGTCCGCAGGCAGCGGAATATATTTTTCCATTTCATATCTGATGGTTGCACGCAAATTCTCTTTGACGGCAGCAGGAAATTCAATATGCCTGAAAATAGCTAATTCGCCGGGGATGCCCAGAAAAATATTCGCAGAGCCGACGATGCGATTTTCTCTCATGAAATCTATGACGAAATTTCTGGCGGCTCCGAGTTTTTCTTTTAAAGGACGGGCTTTTTCCAAATAGTAAACCGAATGAGATTCCAGCCTAACGCCTCTGAATGCACTTTTGAGATATACAACAGCGATGCGGTCGTCTTTTATATCTATGCCGAGACTGTTCAATATTTACCCTATGTTTTTTGCCACGAATGCACACGAATTTTCCACGAACAGAATAACACGAATTTATTATTTATTTTTTTAAATTCGTGAGTTAAATTCGTGGAAAATTCGTGTCCATTCGTGGCAAATCTTTAATCTTCAATCCATTCTACAATGCGATATTTTTTCGGCAGCCTCGGATCAATTTTCACCAGCACTTTTACGCTTTGTCTCGTGAGGCTGTCGTTCAGCATTCCCACCGATCTGACGGTGAAAAAAGAAGATATGCTCGCAGGATACGCGAGATAAGGCAGAATCGCCGTATAAACTTCATCTCCGACAATGGGATACAGTTCGCTCTGAGATTTGAAATCCTTTTCTTTTCGATATTCAATGATCTCTGAAACCATATCCTCCGTCATTCCCGGAAGCGAAAGCAGCATTTCCGGCGATGCGGCATTGATGTTGATTTTATCCGAATCACTCCCTCTGTTGCCGGCTTCCGGTTCGGCTTCGCCGGTGTCAAGCACTGTGACGATTTCTTTCAATACCTCGTATATCTCAGCAGTAATGCCTTTGACCAAGAGCAGTTCTTCTACTGCATCAAAATCAACATCTTTGCATGGGTAAGGCTTGGGAAGAGAGAGATAATAGTCATCTTCCGCGCCGTTCAGTCGGTGGAGACTGTCCTGATCCCGCCAATCCAAAATGGAATCCGCAATGACTGCTTTTTCGCTGTCTTCAATTTCAAAAAACTCCGTCATCATCCTCAACAAAGACTCGCCTGCCTTGTTGATGTTGATTTTTCCGCTTTCATTGCCGATTTCCACTTTAAACTGCCCCGCGCCGAAGGGAATGGCAGGAATGTCTGCATTGACTCGCCACTCGATTTTGTCTTCTTTTTCTTTGTCAGAATTTTCCGGTTTTTGGGGCGCATTTTCATTTTTAATCAGTTCGGAGACAGCGCTGTTCATGCCTGCCAAAGCGATATAGTACGCCTCTGTTTCCTCTTTGAAGTTGCGGGTAATATTTACTTCTGTCCGCATGGCGTGGCAAAATTCGCCCACGATCACCGACAGCAGCGTCAGCACCCACAGCACTAAAAACATGGCAATGCCGGTTTCATTTTTGGAAAAAACCGTTTTTTGCTGATTTTTATTAAAATAATCAACCTGCTGCATTCACTTAACCTTCTTTTGATGAAGACATGCCGCTTCTACATTTTTTCTATTCTAAGCCCCTCTACCTGATTAAAGTGGACATCGTTTGTAATAAGTGTCAAATCATGCTGAAATGAAATCGCTGATATCCAAATATCATTTTCAGGAATGGGACTGCCTTTTTGTTTTAATCTGCTTTTTATTTTTCCATACCAACGCGCAGTTTCAACATTGCAAATCAGTATAGCATTGCTTACAACAAGATTATCTATTCGAGCTATATTTTCTTTTGCTCGCATTGATTTGAACGCGCCGTAATACAGTTCTCCTATCACAATACTTGGAATGAAAAATTCCGAAATATTTTTGATATGTTCTGTTATAGCAAAATCACCGGCAAACAAAGCAATCACAATATTGGTATCGAGCAAATATTTACCATTCATTTAAGTCAATTCGCCCGCATTCTTTTTCAATTTCCTGAGACATTATTTCTAAGTCTTCCCGAGTGATTGTACCGACAAAGCGCAGCATTTCCTTTCCCGAAACGCCGCGCGCAGAACCGTCTAATGACCGAATAAATTCTAAAACCTGCTGTCTTAAATTGTCGGGAAGATTTGTCAGATGCTTAACAATCTCATTAATAGTATTATCCATCTCGCCCCCTTTATAAAGTTTTGACATCGCCCGCCTGAAATTAAGAATTGTCTTCCTGCTCAATCCGGGCAATGACACGAACCGGCGCGGCATCCTCATTTTTCTTGAAGACAATTCTTATTGCCATCGGCGCATCGCCGTCTGCCGCCGGGTCCCAAGCAGGCTGCCATTCAAGCCCTTCTTCTTTCTTTTTGAGATATTCAAATGAGATATTCCGGGCTTCGGGAATCAGTTCGTAAAATTCCTTATCGCTCGGATGTTCTATATCCGCATCTTTGTCAAGCAGCACAATGTTTTTCTCATAGAGCATGAGATGTTCCGTATCGTTTTCCCCCTGATTTACAGCATATTTCACATACACAGGACCGAAGGTATTGTCCGGAATCATCGCTCTCTGCGAGAGAAATGTCAGCGATTTTTCATCTCCTTTGAGAGAGACAATTTCTTTCTCGTTATGCGTGAAACCTTTCAGGCGGAGAGAAGCCATCTGACGCCGCATCATGTCCAGCACAATGCGCTGCCGCTGCCGGGCTTCGACATTCTGCTCGCCCTTTTCCCACGCCCGGATGCCGACCCTGAGCGAAGCGGAGATGATTACCACGATCACCGAAAGAATGGTAAGCGATATGAGCAATTCTAACAGGGTAAACCCTTTGCTTTTATACATGTTTTATCTTTGCGTTCTTTGCATTCTTTGCGAGAAACTTTTATTTCCGAACCGCATCTTCTTTCTGCTTTTCCGCAATTTTCAACGTGCTGATTTCAAAATGCTTTTCCTGTATTCCCGACTTCCAGTTTACTTCCACCGTGATATTGAATGTCTCAACCGGCGTTTTTGCTTTTTCTTCCTCATCAGGCTCGATATAGACAATCTCGGCTTTCCATCTGAAACCGTCGTCAAACTCGCCTTCGGCAATCTCATTGCTCAATTTTTCGACTAAAAGAATCTCCTCCATTTTTTCTCTGGCATAAAATACGGCGCGGGTGTAGTCATCCGAAAGTCTTTCAGACCGCAGCCCGCCGGAGAAAAGCTGAAGTATCACTGTCAGCGAGATGGACAATATCATCATGGCAACCAGCGTTTCTAAAAGCGTAAAGCCCCTGCTGTAAAACATTTGCTTCTCAATTCTCAATTCGTATGACTCATAGCTCCGAAAGCTGCACCGTTCCGGTAATCATATCCGCCTGTATTTTAAACGCTCTTTCCGCTTCATCCGAGACAATGATTTCACCCCCGCTGCTATTGCCGACCGGATAAAAGACAATCTGAAAAACAGCCTCCGTATCTCCCGCTGCCGCTTTAAACCTCACGCCTTCCGGCAGGTGGTATGCTGGCGCAGGTTCGGGGTTCGGGGTTTGAGGTTCGAGGGAGCCGGGTTTCTGTTTTTCTATTGTAACTGTCTTTTTTTCAAAATCAAATTCACACAAATATCTCACTTTTTCCGAGACTGTCCGGCTTCTCGCATAACGTAAGCATGAGGCAATCTTTTTCGCTGCCGTCTTTGAATTGAGCTTGGTCAGAGAATCCGCCAATCGGGGACCGACAAAAGCAAAAACCATGCTGATAATCACCATCACAATGAGAAGTTCAAGCAGGGTAAATGCCTTATTCTCCGATGTTTTTCCAACTGACAATATCCGTATCCTCGCCTTCTCCGCCGGCTCTGCCGCCCGCGCCGTGAGAGACAATCTCATAATCTCCGTGTTCGCCGGGGTATTTGTAAGTATAGGGATTGCCCCAGGGGTCAAGGGGAATGTCTTTCGGGAGATAGGGACCGTCCCACTTTGTCACGCCGTCCGGGCAGACTCTTAACGCCTGCAATCCCTGTTCTGTCGTGGGAAACTTGCCCACTTCAAGCCTGTAAGTGTCAATGGCTGTCTCAAACAGCGATATTTGCGCTTTTGCGCTCTTCTGCTTGGATGAGCCGACTTTTCCGAACATACGGGGACCCACCAGCGCAGCAAGAAGCCCCAGAATAATCATGACGATCAGAAGTTCAATCAGTGTAAACCCCTGTTCTTTTTTGCTCTTTTCTTTCATATATCAATTCCTCGTTCCATCTGGCATGTTATTTCGTTTCACCGCAACCCCCCTTTTCTAAAGGGGGGCAGGGGGGATTTGAACTGTCCCCGCCGAGAAATCCCCCTCGGTCCCCCTTTAAAAAAGGGGGAAGCTGAAAACACCCCGACCTCTCGATCAGTTAAGGAATAAAAATACGGCCTACACCCAAATAATTTTCCAATTCCGTAACTATTTCCCCAATCCGTTCCGCACATCTCTCCCGATAGATTCTTTCCTTTATACGATCTGACTTTCCGATTGTCAGAACCGGCAGAGAATTTTGTATGTTTTCCTCACGGATAGTCCTCTCCAAAGAGTCTTTTTCATTGTCATTCCGGTTATCCGTGAGTAAAATCATTCTGTTAGCCTGAGCGAAACGCCATACTTCTCTGTCTCTGCTTTTATAAGTGAGACCCGCATCGGAAAACATGACTATCTTCAAAGGAAGAAGTTCTGTCAGTCCTGTTTTTGCAAGAGCATCCCATAATAATATTGCATGACCTTCTATATTATGATCAATCAGTATCTTCATCTTGCGACAGCCTCGCTTTCCATTCATCTAATTTAGCCCATATTTCTTTATGCTCGGGTTTGCGGGGGCGTGAAGCAATTTCAGCAAAGCGTTCTCTGTTGCGTTCTTCCCAGTACTGCCGTATTTCTTCCCACTCTCTGACAACCTTCTGATATTCCTTTTCAAATTCATCGTAATTATTCCGGATATAAGTCATAACCTCTTCGGTCTGTCTTATGGTGAGACGGAATAAATCTCTTATAAATTCAGGAGATTCGCCTGCTTTGACAAAATCCATTATCTGATAAAGCGTGATGCGTGTTCCTCCGACTGTCAATCCTCTCTCGGTTCGGACAACAACAGGCTGAAAAATTGTTTCTGACATAACGATTTCTCCTTTTTTGCTGTAGAAGTTAGGCAGTTGCGATTCCCGTTTTTTCTCGTTCCCACGCTCTGCGCGGAAACGTCCCGCGACCCTTTCACGGACGGACGCGGAGCGTCCGGGCTGCATTCCCACGCTCCGCGTCAATGGCATAATGTAGGTCGGGGTGAGCCTGCGAACCCCGACACCTGCCGGATGATGTCGGGGTTCGCAGGCTCACCCCGACCTACGAAATTGTTAACTTAACGGCATAGACGCGGAGCGTGGGAACGAGAAGTAGAGCGGGTTTCAAACCCGCTTTACTTTCAAAACGGCATCTCATTCATGCTGAAAATCGCCATCAGCATGGAGATCACGATAAAGCCGACCACTATCCCCATGACAAGAATCATGACCGGTTCCAAGAGGCTTATCAGCCGTTTCACGATGTTTCGCACTGCTTTTTCATAATTTTCCGCCACCCGCAGCAGCATTTCATCCAAACGCCCGGTTTCTTCTCCCACCGTAATCATCTGAACCGCAAGCGAGGGAAAAATTCCCGCGTCTGCCAAAGGTTTTGAAAGCCTTTCGCCTTCTTTGACCCTTTCGTGAATGCTGTGCATGGTG
>DZCT01000159.1:0-6334 GCA_022736535.1 Desulfatirhabdium butyrativorans
TGGAACATTGCATGAAAACGCTTTTGCAGAAAGACCCGCTCCTTGCCCGATGGGATATGATGTCGTCCGAGGTTCAGAAACGGGAGCATACTTTTTTCCACAACAGCATACGCGGCTTTATCGGTTACCTGAAAGAAAATGTTAAATAGGGGTATGTTTTTTGCCACGAATGCACACGAATTTGTTCACGAAAAAATCTCACGAAATTTTTAAAAAAATCGCTCTTAATTTGTGTTTCATTCGTGGTTAAAATTTGTGTTCATTCGTGGCAAAAAACAAACCTCACTTTTTTTTGCCACGAATGAACACGAATTTGTTCACGAAAAAATCTCACGAATTTTTTTAAAAGCCGCTCTTAATTTGTGTTTCATTCGTGGTTAAAATTTGTGTTCATTCGTGGCAAAATCTTATCTCAAATCTCCCGCAAGTTTCCGCAATATGAAAATCATTTCCTCCATCCCTATCTTTCCGTCACGGTTTACATCCGCGCCGGAATCAACATACGCAGACGCTCCCGACAATACGTTCAAGACCGACATGGCATCTGTGATTTCGACTGCTCCGCTGTGATCCGCATCTCCTTTGGCGGGAGGCGAACAGGAAGGATATGCGTTCAGATCGCTTTCCGCAAAACCGTCAGGGACGCCGCCGCCTTTTGAAAGACCGACAATCCCTTCCATATATGAATCTGCATTCAGATAAGTGATACGGATGATGCCGTTGAAAAACATCTCAATCTGGAAACTGATTTCATATACATCATAGTAATACCAGCCTGTTTCATCATCCCAATACTCTCTGTAGGTGCCGACATCCTGATATGTGACAACCGCTCTGTCGGACAATTGTTTCCAAGTAATCTCGCCATCGTACCCACCGTAGAGATCATCAAACCAGCCTGAAATGCGGGGTTGGTTAAAATGAGCATAGAGCGATTCATCATATTCCGTATCGCCCGCATCAAACGTGATGTAGCCGTTGCTCCCCACAAAAAATGAGGGATAGGTTTTCCCGTAAAATGAAACGGTTATAGATTCGGAAAGACTGACCTGTAGATAAGCGTCATCATAAAGCCAAAGCAGAATCCCGTCACCCGGGTCGGTCGGAAAAGCTGCCGCGTGTGTCCGGCAGAGAGTGTAGAAATCCTGCGAACCGTCAGGGGTAAATGTCAGCGTGGTGTAGGCAAGATCGGTGCCGGAAAATTCTTCCCCTTCAAACTGCTCGGTAAAGCTGTCATTCTCACAGTTTTCAACCTCAATCATGTCAGTGTCGGAAGTCCACCCGGGAACCGAGGCGGTGATTTTGACCGTCTGCGTATCATCAGTGATGTTGTCGCAGACAACGGTTATATCATAAGTCACAAGCGTCTCTCCCGCAGGGAGCGTCACCGTATCCGGCACAATGATTTCATTCTCGTTGCTCGAAGTCAGCGATATGATCACATCGCGGTCCGGTTTTTTGTTACTGGTCAGAATGCCCCCGTCTTTGATAATCCCGTCACATTCTGTGGCATGATGAGGCACATTCACGCTCAGTCTGGCAGTTTCATTGTCATTTACAGCGATAACAGCGCTTTCCAAGCCGTAGCCCTGAATATATGCCGTAACGGTAACATGCTGCGTACCGTCCAAAAGGCTGTCGTCCGGCGCGGTGAGATCAAAAGATACTGAAGTGCTGCCTGCCGGAATGACAACCGTCTCCGGCACGATGAGCTGAGAATCGTCGCTTGAAGCCAATGTGACGGTCAGATCGCTGCCCAAAGCTGTTTCCAGACTGAGCTTTCCTTTGCCGGCAAGAAGTCCGTCTCCTTCCGCAGCTTTTTCGGGAATGCTGAGAGATACCAGATGCCTGCAAACATATTCGCTCAGATCGCTTTCGAGAAAATATTCAGGAACGCCGCCGCCTTTTGAGATGCCGGCGATGCCGTATCCATCTGAATCCATATCGAGATAAGTGATGCGGATGATGCCGTTGAAAAACATCTCTATCTGAAAACTCATTTCATAGTTACTATACCAGTCGTGGATGATAACATCCTGATATGTGACAACGGCTCTGTCTGACAACTGATTCCATGAAACCGTTCCGCCGTACAGGTCGCCGAACCAGCCTGAAATACGGGGCTGACTGAAATGACTGTAGAATGAGGCACCGTATTCCATGTCGCCCGAATCAAAAGTAATGTAACCGTTGCTCCCCACAAAAAATGAGGAATAGCTTTTCCCGTAAAGAGAGACCCGTGCATTGCCGGAAAGACTGACCTGCTGATACGCATCATCTGAAAGGTTTAGCAGAACGCCGCCCGCAGGATCGGTCGGGAAGGCGTCCGCTTCTTCCCGGCAGACATTGTAAAATACAGGAGAATTATCAGGCGTAAATGTCAGACGGCTATAGGAAAGGTTGTTATCTCCCTCAAATTCTTCGGTAAAAAAATCAGGTTCGCAGTCGGCAACCGCAACGGTCTTTGTATCAGGATTCCAGTTCGGAACAGCAGCCGTAAGCACTGCGGTCTGTGTATCTTGAGTTTCTCTGTCGCAGGCTATTTTGATGTCAAAACTTGCAGATGTCTGACCTTCAAGAATTGTCACGGATTCAGGAACGATGACGTGTGCGGGGTTGTCGGAAGTCAAAGACACAGAGATGTAGTCATCAGCCGGCGCGTCTATGGCGATCAGACCCTGAACAATGCCGTCGCACTCTGTGACATGAGCCGGCGCCGTCAACGTCAGCACGGCGGTTTCGTTGTCCCTGACGCGAATGATGCGTCTGCCGGACTGATAACCAGTCGCAGATGCTGTGATATTTACCTTCTGCATCCCTCTCAGAAGCGAGTCATCCAAAAGGCTGAAACTGAAATCAGCCGCAGTTTTGCCTGCCGGAATTGTCGCTGCTGAAGGCAGGCTGACAAGGGAATCATCGTCTGAAGTCAGCGCAACAGACAAATCGCTCTCAGGAGGGATTTTTACAGAAACTTTTCCCTCCACGACTTCCCCTTCCGTTACAGTTTGAGGAATCTCCAACAACAGCAGGGTGTTGCAGGACGGATAATTCTTCAATCTGCTTTCTGTAAAAGATGCCGGCATTCCTTTTCCTTCTGAAAGACCTGCAATTCCGTAACGATCCGACATCTCAAGATAAGTGATGCGGATCACGCCGTCAAAAAACATCTCGATTTGAAAGCTGTTTGAACCGCCGAAGGCATATTTGGCGATATTCCGGTATGTCACCGCAACCCTGTCCTCAAACTCCTTCCATGTGATGACGGCGCCGTTTTCCGGATTCAGATCATCAAGCAGAGCTGAAATGCGGGGATGTTCAAAATGCCATGAGAGCGATTCGGAATGCCCGCTGTCTTCCGAGTCATAAGTGATGTAACCGTTGCTCCCCACATAAAACGAGGAATAGCTGACGCCGTAAAAAGATACCTCATGCCCTTCGGAGAGGAAAACTTTTTCGCAGGAATCATCTGAAAGAGAAAGGGAAGTTCCGCCGGCATCGCTTGGAAAAGTTGTTGCCGGTTCACGGCAGACCGCATAAAAATTCGGCGAAGCATCCGGCGTAAACGTCAGCGTCTGATATGAGAAATCAGTGTCGTCAAGCTGTTCGGTGAAGAAGTCAGGTTTGCAGTGCGCGACCTTCATCTTATCGGCGCCGGAAGTCCATCCCGGCACAGAAGCCGTAATCGTAACCGTCTGAGTATCGTCATTTTCGCTGTCGGCGATGATGGTTATGTCAAAGACTGCTCCTGTCTCGCCCGCGGGAATGATGAGCGATTCGGGAACAGTCGCTTCGCTTGTGTCATCCGAAAAAAGAAAAACCGAGACATCTTTGCCGACCGGGGCGCTGACCTTTACCATGCCGTATCCGATGAGCGTGCCGTCGCCTTCTGTTGCCCGCTGAGGTACGGTGACATGAATCACTGCTGTTTCATTGTCATTTACGGTTAAGATGTCTGTTGAACTGCCGTAGCCGGATGCGGCTGCTGTGACGGTGACTTTCTGCGAACCGTCTAAAAGATTGTCGTCCGAGATGCTGAGGTCAAAAACGGCTGACAGGCTGCCCGCGGGAATTGTAACGCTTTCCGGAATGCTGATTTCTGAGGGATTGTCTGAAGACAGGCTTACGGTAAGATCACGGTTGAAAGGCATTTGCAGGCTCACAATGCCTTTCTGCGGGAGAACCCCGTCTCCTTCCGATGCAGTATCCGGCAGAGCAAGATTCAGACCGAATAAATGCTCGCTGATGAAAGCGGAAAGCCGGGGCACTCTTGTATAGACGCCGTAGATGCCGGAGCAGCCATTGCCCCATGAAACAATTCCTGCCAATTTCCATGTCCCCTGCTCTTTCACCATCAGGGGACCGCCGCTGTCTCCGTAGCATGAATCTTTGCCGCCTTTGTCGTATCCCGCGCAGAGCATGGTTTCCGTCACAAAGCCGTCATAGACTTCATTGCATTTTTCATTGGAAATAATCGGGAGTAAAATCTGCTGTAGTAAATTCGGATGTTCCCATGTTTCCTCACTTAGAAGCCCCCAGCCCACTGACAGGGCTTCACTTCCTTCAAGTGCGACATTGTTTGAGATGAGCGGCAAGGTTGCCCGGGCGCTTTCTTCTTCCAGTTCAAGAAGCGCAATATCTGAATCAATTGTGTTGTAATCATAATCCGGATGGACAATGATTCTTTTTATTTTATGCCGTTCTCCGGCGTCTTTTTCCAGATCATGGACGCCCAGCACAACTTCAAACATATCCGGCGTTGCGTCAACAGCACAATGTGCGGCTGTAACCACCCATTTTGCATGGATGAGCGAGCCGCCGCAGAACTGCCCCTCGTAAAGCGAGTATCCGTTTTGAACCAATGCCGCCATCCAGGGCCATGCCCCCGGTTCGGCTTCATGTCCGCCCACAATCCTCTCGGACATTCTCGGCGATAAATTCCGGTCCGAGCCACTGCTCATATCGGCGTGAACGGATCCGGCAGCTAAAATCGTTAAAAACAGTACGGTGAAAAACATCTTTTTGCAAAAATTCATTTCAGCCTCCTTTTTTTCTTTCAGATCATGGATTTTCAAAAGTACGGAATGATCTGAAAATTAAGTGTTTTTTAATATTTTATCGAAAAATTCAATAAAAAATTTTTAAATAGAATACCACAGTTATTTTAATTAAAGCAATAATTTTATTTTTTGCCACGAATAAACACGAATTTGTTCACGAAAAAATCTCACGAATTTTAAAAAAAATCCGCTCTTAATCTGCTCTTAATTTGTGTTTCATTCGTGGTTAAAATTTGTGTTCATTCGTGGCGAAAAAAAAACCTCACTTCTTTTTGCCACGAATGCACACGAATTTGTTCACGAAAAAATCTCACGAATTTTGAATCACGAAAGCATGAACCTTACGAAAAACACAAAAAATCTTTCGTGACCTTCGCATCTTTCGTGCTGTTTCGTGGTTGAATTTCGTGTTCATTCGTGGCGAAAAATATAGGCGGTTTTATCGGCTGTCTTAAAGAAACACGAGTTTTAAACAAAAAAAATGAATTAAAACAATAGCTTTTTCTCATAAAGGCGGAAATTCTGTGGCATCCCTTTGAATCGGGATGATTCGCCGTTCAATATCCGTACCGATTTTACGCTTCATCATCCTTAAATCATATTCGGACTGAAGATTCAGCCAGAAACGTGCTTCAACGCCGAAATACCGTTCCAGCCGGAGAGCGGTGTCGGCGGTGATTCCCCGTTTGCCGTTCACGATGCCGCTGATTCTGTTGAAAGAAACTCCGATATCACGGGCAAGCTGAGTGATGCTGATTTGCATCGGCTTCATAAAATCATCACATAAAATTTCACCCGGCGTAACAGGACCAAGAAGTGTGTCATTCATGTTTTTACCTTAATGATAATCTGTTATTTCAACATGATAAGCATGTCAGTCATGCCATTCAAAACACAGACGCCATTGTCTGTTGATGCTGAGGGCATACTGTCCCTTCCTGTCTCCGCCCAGCGCATGAAATCTGTTTCCCGGATTCAGCATGAGAGATTCCAGACTCGGAGCGGCATGTAACACCATGAGACGTCTTCTTGCCTGCTTTTCAAAAGACTGAAAACGGCGTACCCTGACATCATTAAACAGTTTTTCAGTATCACGACAGAAAAATGATTTAATCATATTATGTTATGGATATTGCAGGAAGCGTGATTTCACCACGAATGCACACGAATTTGTTCACGAAAAAATCTCACGAATTTTTAAAAAAATCCGCTCTTAATTTGTGCTTCATTCGTGGTTAAAATTTGTGTTCATTCGTGGCGAAAAAAAACCTCACTTC
>DZCT01000159.1:6434-7539 GCA_022736535.1 Desulfatirhabdium butyrativorans
AAAAAAACCTCACTTCATGCTTTTCTCATAGATAAGCCGAAGCCCTTCCAGCGTCAGATTTGAATCCACCGCTTCAATGGTCTCGGAGACATTTGCCATGAGTGGCGCAAGTCCTCCGGTGGCGATAATCTTGGGAGAAGCGTTCATTTCTGCTGACATGCGGCGGACAATGCCGTCCACAAGCCCGGCATATCCGTAAATAATTCCGGATTTGATGCTCGCGCCCGTGTCTTTTCCGATCACTTTTTCAGGCTTGGAAAAAATTTCAACTCTGGGGAGTTTCGAGGCATTCTGAAACAGGGCTTCGGAAGCGATCATAATGCCCGGACTGATCGCCCCTCCGAGATATTCCCCTTTTTCGGAAATGGCGTCAAAGGTGGTGGCAGTGCCGAAATCTATTACAATCAGGGCGGTTTTATGCTTGTGAAACGCAGCCACCGCATTGACAATTCTGTCCGCGCCCACTTCCGCGGGATTGTTATAAAGGATGGGCATTCCGGCAGATGTTTTGGCGTCCACCCAATAGGGCGCATGACCGAGATATTTGCGGCAAAAAGAATCCAGAATGGTCATCATGGGCGGCACCACGCAGGAAATGATCGTTTTGGCGATGGTTTCACGGCTCGCCCCGCTGCCGCTGAGAAGACCCGTTGCAAGAAAATTGAATTCGTCTGCTGTGGTATTTCTTTCCGTGCGTACCCGCCAGTCCCTTACCAAGCGTTCCCCTTCGTAAACCCCCATTACCGTATTTGTATTTCCGACATCAATCACAAGAAGCATGGCTTTAAATTCCTTTTGTAGTGATCCAACTTTAGTTTTTTACGGCACACTTTTTTGCATATATGCGTATTCCGTTTTCGGATATCTGTCTGTGTCCGTCTGTGTGAGTCTGTGGCAAAAAACCAAAATTGGTATGAATCCTGTTGTCATTCTGATGAAATCCTGTTGTCAGCCTGACAGAATCCTGTTGTCATTCTGAGCAAAGCGAAGAATCTTAATGAATATCAGATAATGTGCTTTCATCTGATCCGAATTTTTTACTCCATTATCATTCAGGAATCAACATGATTCTTTATTTGACAGCAATTCTGATGTTGCCGGCTGG
>DZCT01000159.1:7639-10576 GCA_022736535.1 Desulfatirhabdium butyrativorans
ATTCAGGAATCAACATGATTCTTTATTTGACAGCAATTCTGATGTTGCCGGCTGGTGAAAAGAAGGGTAAGCACGGGGGCTTACCCCTACATTTTGCGGTTACGGTTCGCTTCTGTGACTGCGGTTTCCCGAAATTCCGATGTTATTGACCGGTTCGGTAGGGGCAACCCCCTGTGGTTGCCCTTTGTGCGGTTGCCCTGCTGTGTTTGCCCGAATCTGCCCACGTTATCTACAGGGATGGTTTATAAGAAGGGATTCGGACAAAATCGCAAGAATCGTCATAATCAGAAATTGACTGACGAAGGAAATTATAGAAATATACAACAAACGGTTTACAGAAGCTGAAACAGATTTAATACCGAATCCCTACAGACGCGGCGGCGCAAAGGAAATCTTTTTTTATAAAAAAATCAGCGTGTATTCTCCAGCCCGTAAGCCACGGTCTGATGCCCCACAAGCCAAAGGCGGTCCGCGGCTCTGGTCATCACCACATGCAGCAGCATCCGGTCTTCCGCTGTGTCGCGATACTGAGAAGCCGCAGGATTCACAGCGATAATAGCTGAAAACTCCAAGCCCTTTACCTGATGCGCATTGGTGACAATCGCGCCGGGACCGAAAGAAAAATCATCTCTCTCGTGCCGCCGCAATGTCTCCATGCCGAGACGCTTCAAATCTTCAAACACCCGGTCCGCATCAGTTTTGTAACGACACACCACACCCACCAGCGCACGGGGGCTGGATTCAAGATAAGCATTTAAAATCCTGATTATTTCTTTCATGCTTTGCTCATGCGTCTGCATGCGAATGATTTCAACAGCTTCTCCGTCACGGGGCGCAGCCATATCCGGCGTTTTTCCCAGCACCTTCCATGCCAGTTCCATGATCTGCCGGGTGGCGCGATAACCCACCGTGAGTGTATGCGCACAGACATTTTTATTTCCCATGCCTGCCTGCAATTCCCTGATAAAACCGACAAATCCATCCGGATTTCCGAATGAGACGTCGCCCTTGATCTTCTGCGCCATATCGCCGCATATCGTCACAGACTGCTCTTTGTCCGCGGCATACAGCAGCGTTGCCAGCTCAACTTCGCTCAAATCCTGCGCCTCATCCACCATGATATGCGCGTAATCGGGACGCACCGCGCTCACGCCTTTTTGCTGCATGAGCCAGAGCAGAACAGCCGTATCTGAAAAATCTCTCTGCTTTTTCTCACGAAGATTTGCCTGCCATCTCAGCGTCTGCTCAATGATATTCCGCGCCTCCCGGAACCCGGATTTTGAGAGAAATTCTTCTGTGAGATATTCTTCCGAGAACAGCGCGTGAAAATCGCTTTCGTGATCTTCAAATCGGCGTAGCAGTCTCAGCCTTAACTGATTTCGGAAATCCTGCGGCGGAGATTCTTTGAAAATCGGATGACTCGCCAAAAATTGAAAAAACTCGTCAAACTGTTTCAATCCTTTTGAAATTGAAGAGATTTTCTGAAACTCCGGATCATGGTTCTCTTTCAACTGTCCGAGAAACCAGTCCCGTGATTTTTTCAGCAGATTTTTCAGATAAACATCTGTCAGCGAAAGCACGGCAGCGTGTTTTTTGAATCGGATGACATCGGGCGGCGGCGACTCCGAAGTGTAGCTGATCGGCATTTTTGCGGCTCGGAACAGTCTGGCTGCCCAGCCGTGATAGGTTTCCACAAAAATGCCGTTTTTCACGCCCAAATCCGGCAGAGTGCGGGAGATATAGCGTTGGAGAGAGCGGTTGAACATCACAACCAGAATGCGATCCGGTCTGAATCTTTCGGGATTCTGATAAGTCAGATACGCGATGCGGTGAAGCCCCACAGTGGTTTTTCCGCTTCCCGCGCCGCCCCGTAGCAGCACCGTGCCTGTTTCCGGCTGTGTAATGGTCTGAAACTGTTCTTTGCTGATCAAAGCCGTAATTTCAGGCAGCCGATGATCCGACGCCGCTTCTTTCCGGGACATAGAATCTGCCGAATCTGCTGCTTTTTTCCATTCGCCGTTTTCACTGCATATCAGCAACTGTCCCTTTTCCGAACCTGTTTTTAATAAGATGCGCCGCAGCTTTCCGCCGGAGGTGTCAACCAGTCGTTTGCACCGAACCACACCGGAACGGTCTCTGCCCTGAATAATCTCTCCGTAGTCTTCCCCGGCATTGTATTCATAATAAAGCCGGGAAATGGGCGATTCCCGCCAGTCAACAATCAGCACCCGGCTGATTCTGTCAAAAAAAGACCGGGGACCGAGGCAGTAACTGAGCGACCCCAGATCGTCGTCTTCCAATTCCAGAACGCCGAAATACGGCGCACGCAGGATGCGGGAATCCTGATAAAAACGAAGCCCGTAGCGTTCCCGGCACGCGGCGATCTGCTCGTCAAATTCCTGTTTTTCTCTCCAACTGTTGGACTCCAATTTCTGCTGCTTGATAGCCGAGATTTCTGCTTCCAATTGCTGCCGGTCTTCTTGTTCCTCTGCAAGCGTCGCGTGTATCTCATCCAAAATATGTTTTATTCTGGCTTCTTCCTGTTCGATAATCTCTCTGAATGCTTCCATATATTGATTTATTGCCGTTAATTGTCTGCACTACGGTCCGGAGTGCAGTCTGTTTTTAGCCGGTGAAGCGAAGCGTTTTTTGCAAATCAGCTTTATGTCAGAGAAGAAACTTATCACATTTGAAATCTGATTAAAACAGAAAAAACAGGAAGGATGGTATGCAGGGGCACGCCGTCGGCATGCCCGAGTCGCGTAGGGACGCACGAGAATAGCCCGGGCCGAGGCTGAAAATAGATATCGCCGGGAAAGAGACGACCGCCCCGGCAAAAGTCCGAACCCTGATTCACCTGATTAAAGGATTTGCATGATTTGTGTTCAGCCGTAGGGTGTGGGCATGAAATGCCCACCTTCCACTCAAAAACGGCGG
>DZCT01000160.1 GCA_022736535.1 Desulfatirhabdium butyrativorans
TATCTTAAAAAAATGTAAATATTGTCCATACCCCATCCAAAATGTTTTTGATTATTTTATTTTGCCTCTCAGAATATCAGATATGTATTATAACACTTCCGTTGAAAAACGAAAGCATAAAATTTCAGCAATTCTCATTTTGACGTGAAGCTGCCCGACTTAAAACAGATAAACCCGCTTTACATAAGCCGAAAAATGAAAGCATAAAATTTCAGGCAGCGGTGCAGAAGCAGGTGATTTCAGTGTGTCATTCTGAACGAAGTGAAGAATCTCATTTTTTATAATACACTGTTATAATAAGAGATTCTTCACTGCGTTCAGAATGACAGGGACAGAGTTTGTCACCTCTTCTATACCACCACCAAATTTCAATTCATACCGAATCTCTGTTGAAAATTGACAGGGGTATTCAGGATGCGCAGGATAAAATACAGTGCAGTCTGCTGAAATATCCTGTGCATCCCTGTTAAAAAATCTTTTCATGCCCGCCCTACATTGACAGTTTTTTCAAAATATAAATGAGTTCCGCGATGCTGATCTGTTTGTCGCCGCTGACATCGGCAGAAAGATGAATCACCGCATCGCCGGTATCTTTGCCGGTCATTATTTTCAGCACGAGTATCGCGTCTTTCAGTTCGATGATTCCGTTTCCGTCAGCATCGCCGAAAACAGCTTCCGTGTAAACAAAAATGCCCCCGCCGTCCGTGCCGGTGAATAATCTTGTTTCAGAAGGTTCTGACAGAACTGCAAGCGCGGAAACAGACTTATACGCCAGACCGGAACTGATGTCCGTCCAGTTTGCACCCCGATTCGTGCTTTTAAACACGCCGCCCGAAGTTCCGGCAAAGAGCGTGTCCGGCATATCGGGATGAATCACAAGGGCTGTGACATTTGTATCGGACAGACCGGAGCTGATTTTTGTCCAGCTTGCGCCGGCATCCGTGCTTTTGAAAATGCCTTCCGAAGTTCCGGCAAAAAGCGTTTCCGGCCATGTCAGGCGGAGCGCAATATCTCTGACAGATGCGTCCTCCGGTATTCCGGAACTGATTTTTATCCAACTTTCCCCGGCATCCCTGCTTTTAAAAATCCCGTTGTCAGTTCCCGCAAAGACGATTTTCGGCGAGTTCGGATGGATCAGCAATTTGTCCGAGGTGTATCCCAGCAGACCGAAACTTGCGTTTGTCCAGTTTTCGCCGCTGTCTGTGCTTTTGAAGATTTTGCCGTTCTCTGTTCCGGCAAACATTGTTTCCGGCGAACTCGGATGGATTGCAAGCGAAATCACAGCGGAACCGGGCAACCCGGATACGGAGATATTCGTCCAGGATGCGCCGCTGTCGGCGGCTTTGAAAATGCCGCTGTCGGTTCCGGCAAAAAGCGTGTCCGCTGCTGTCGGATGTGTCACGAGGGTTTCAATATAGGCATCGTTCATGCCTGAATTACTTTCTGTCCATGTTGCGCCTTTGTCTGTGCTTTTAAAAACACCGCCGTCAACGCCGGCAAAAAGCATAAGATTCTGATTTATAACGATAGAATTGATGACAGCGGTTTCGTTCAGATCAGCGGCTGCTGTCCAGTTTCGGCTGCTGTCGCGGCTTTTGAAAACGCCTGCCTCGGTCCATTGACCGGCATGTAAGGTGATCGCGCTGAAATTCAGACACAGAACCATTGACAGAAAGACTGTCAGTCTGAGATGGTTTTCGGACATCATTTTTCCTCCCTTTTAAATTGAAGCGTTCAAATCATCGGTGTTTTCATTTTTCATCCATATAAATATAATATCATCATAACAGGATTTCATTATCAAATCAAAGAATTCCTTCAGACTTTAAGAAACTGTCGGATAAGCTGTCAGCCGCAGACGCACACAGACGAACACAGACAGAAATCCGAAAATGTTTTATCCTGTCTGTGGATGTCTGCGTGTGTCTGCGGCTGATAATTTTTCCGAAGACGATGCAGGAATTATTTAAAAAACATTTGCCATCATCATATAATAATGATATTTACAGGGTCAGTATCAAGGCAGAATAATCCCTGACTGGATGAATATGATGCTTTTTATTCAGGAAAGCCCTGAAGGACTGATCTTCAAAATCTTTGTTCAGCCCAGATCGTCGAAAAATGCGATTGCAGGGCTTTACGGAGATGCAATCAAGATCAGACTGACCGCGCCGCCGGTGGACAATGCGGCAAATGAAATGTGTGTCAGATATCTGTCAAAATGTCTTGGGATTCCGAAATCGGCGATTGAAATTGCATCGGGCCACACGGGACGGAACAAACAGATTCTTTTAAGATACCGAAATAAAAAAGTTTCCGAACTTGAAAAAGAAGAATTGAAAGCCGCGGTCCTGTCATTGTTAAATTTTTAAAAAAAAAGCTTGACATATTGTCAGAAAAAAGTTAAAAAGCATAATTCAGTTGTTGCGGGGTGGAGCAGTTTGGTAGCTCGTCGGGCTTAACAGCAATATTAAAAATATGTTTAATATTGCAATGGGCGGCGCACGAGGAAACTTGTGCGTGATTACCTTTCAAATTCGGGGAACCCTGTAAAATGGCAATCCCGAGCCAAGCTCTGAAAGCAGCTTTTCAGAGAAGGTGTAGAGACTGAGTTAATACCTTATTATCAGAATCCTGTTATGAAGGATTTGCAAAATTCCGTTTCTTACAAAAGATCGCTTCTGATCGGTACGTTGCTGGGCGATGCAACTTCACGGAGAACGACAAAAACGAAAGTGGAGTATGCGATTGTTCATAGTCTGAAGCAGGCGGATTTTGTAGAGTGGAAAGCCCATGAACTGAGCAGGTTGTATGGCAAAAAGCTGACTGTCCGTTATGATTATGAAAGACAGCGGGTTTCATTCAGTTTGTATCAGGGGGGCCGGGGGCGATTGATTCATGAGTGGTTTCATCGGAACTCAAAAAAAGCAGTAACTGATAAAATCAGATTTATGGATCATCCCATCGGACTCAGCATGTTGCTGTGTGATGACGGAAGTGTGCGGAAACGGAAAAAATATCACAAAGACGGTACGGTTTATTATCTGAAACCGAGTATTACAATAGCAACTCATTGTTATGATCTCGCAAGTGTTGACAATCTTTTGTGCCATATAGAACAGCTTTGCGGGGCACGCGGTTATTTAAATCCTGAAAGAAGATGGCGTGTCGGAGAATTAAAAGAGTATAACAGAGTTAATTTTAATTCCGAAAACAGTCAGAAGCTTTGGGAGTATATAAGATTGTGGATACCGCGAATACCGTCAATGATTTCCAAATTTGCGTTTGCGATAGAAAGATTAGGTATTGACGAATAATGGAAGGCACCCTAACAGGTAAAGCTGAGGGTGAAGAGAAAGTCCGGACCACAAACTAATTTATGATTTAGGCAGTGAAAACTGTAGTGGTAAGCATAACCCGAAGGTCGCTGGTTCAAATCCAGTCCCCGCTACCATTCAAAACAATAAAGGGATTGCGTTGAAAAAACGTAATCCCTTTTTGTATTTGGCACCTCGGCTATTCAAAGATGATGATTGTCATCTCTCAATCACCACCCTTCTCGATTCATCATCCAAAATTTCAAAATGAATGCGGATCGCGGCGGAAAGCGTTTCTTTGTCGAGCCGTTCCGCCCATTCCACAGCCGCCACGCCTTCCCCTTTCCTGAGTATGTCATATAAACCGATGTCTTCAATATCGGCATTGTTTTCAAGCCGGTAAAGGTCTGCATGAAACAGCGGGCATCTGCCCGGATATTCATTTATCAGGGTATAAGTGGGGCTGGTGATGTAATAATCCCGCGGCACGCCGAGACCCCGCGCCAGACCCTGAACAAAAGCCGTTTTTCCGCTGCCGAGATCGCCGGTCAGCGCGACAAGCGCGCCGGGCTGTAAGGACTCGCCGATTTTTCTGCCTAAGTTACAGGTCTCTTCCCGCGAGCGGCTTATCATTTCAGATGATTCATTTATCATAGGGGGTTTTTGGGTGAAGCGGTTCGGACGTCCGAATAAAGATTAAAGATTTGACAACTTTGGGAGTTACGCAGTTGATGAAAAAATCCGAGCGCAGAGACGCAAAATTTTGCGTCTCTACCCCCGGCTCCGAGCTGTTCCGGTCGCTCACGCTTCCGGCTCTGAGCCGACTGCGTAACTCCCAAACTTTTGAAAAGTTGTCAAATCTCAGTTCAGATAAAGGTTCTGCTCATTTTTTAATGATCGCAAACATTTGAGCCGGTTTCAAGCGTGTTGTTCAGATAACTCTTGATGAGTGCTTCCGGCTCGAAAGCCGGCGCGCCTGTAAGCACTTTTATACCGTTTTCTTCAAAAAGCCCTATGGCTCTTTGTCCCATTCCGCCCGCAATCACGATATTTACCCCCAGATCATGGAGCCATTTGGGCAGCACCCCGGGTTCATGCGGGGGCGGCACCACCACTTCTTTCTTTTTGATCTGGTTTCCTTCAACATCAACCAGCGCAAATTCCTGACAATGACCGAAATGTGCGGTCAGTTTTCCATTGGCTAACGGTATTGCAAATTTCATAATATGATTCCCTGATGTTTCAGTTTTTGGCAGCGGTGTAAAAAGAGGTGATCCGAATCGCCTGATTCTGTACCGCCGCCCAGTTTTTTTATTATCAGCAAAAGGCTAACGCCCTGCCATCCTTTCCGTAATCGCCGAAAAAGCTTTGCTTACCGGTGAATCTGCATATTTTTCCTGAAAAGAAGTGCCGGAATCCCCGCAGGAAACCACCTTGGGATCAAAAGGAATCCTTCCCAGAAAATTGATGCCCATTGCCTGTGCAGTCCTTTCTCCGCCCCCGGTGCCGAAAAGTTCCACCTCTTTTCCGCAGTGAGGACAGAAAAAACCGCTCATATTTTCCACCAGCCCGAAGACTTCCATTTTCACGACTTTGCAGAAATTGATGGATTTTCTGACATCGCCGAGCGCCACTTCCTGCGGCGTGGTCACAATAATTGCCTTTGCATCGGAAATCACCTGCGCGACGGACAAGGGTTCGTCCCCGGTGCCGGGCGGCGAATCAATGATCAGATAATCCAGATTGCCCCATTCCACTTCGCCGATAAACTGACGGATGACGCTGTGCTTGATGGGACCCCGCCAGATAATCGCATCGTCCCGGCTGGCGCTGAGGGACTCAATGGAAACAGCACACAGATTTTCCGAATAATTCATAGGAATTAATTTCTGATTGGGACTCAGCCCCATCATTCCCTGAATGCCCAGCATTCTCGGCACATCGGGTCCGTGAATGTCAACATCCATCAAACCCACTTTAAATCCCTTTTTTGCCAGCGCCATGGCAAGATTGACGGAAACGCTTGTTTTTCCCACGCCCCCCTTGCCGCTCATGACAATAAATTTGTTTTTAATTTTTGCCAGCGAACCCTTTACAGCAACATCCTGATCGGATTGTGTTTTTTCCTGTTTTGATGCACAGCCTTTTGACTGACATGACTCCATTGATTCAAACCTCCGTGATTGTGTGCCTGATCTTCTTTTTAACATGAAAGCAGGAAAAATATGAAAAGCACGAAGTTTTTCTGCATTCCCACGCGGCGCGTGGGAACGAGAAATGTTTTTTTCATATTTTCCTTGCTTTCGCGTTTTCGTGCTTCAAAAATTGCAACAAAAAATTATACCCAGTGTCCGTCCACATTCGGCGCCTGCGCAGGCTTAAATTCACCGTTTTGATATTGCCGAATAATATCTTCCACCCGGCCCTTTGCCCCGGTGATGACCTTCACGCCGGCGTGTTGCAACACCATGAATGCTTTGGGACCGCAATTTCCGGTGATCAGCACATCCACCTTTTTATCCGCAATCGTTTTTCCTGCCTGTATCCCCGCACCTTGGGGAAGATCAAGATTTTGTCTGTTTTCCAAAACTTCAAACTTCATTGTTTCCGGTTCGATGATAAGGAAATACGCCGCTCTTCCGAAACGGGGGTCCATATCCGCTGACAAATCCCTGCCTGTTGATGAAACGCCTATCTTCATGATCTTATCTCCCGGTCTGTCTTGAATTTTAAGAACCTGTGCAATATTGAAAAATACATATTCCCTGCTATAGTTTATCCACGAACGGACACAAATTGTTTCACGAACAGGAGAACACGAATTTTTTAAACACGAAAAAAAACTTTCGTGCTTTTCGTGTTTAAAATTTGTGTCTGTTCGTGGATAAATTTGTGTCTGTTCGTGGATAAAAATCGTGGACAGTTTTATTCTCCTGACGGCGGTTCGTCTGCAATACGCTGAAAATATTCATGTTTACATGAAGGACAGCATTCAGGTCTTCCGGTGCCGCAGGGTTCTTCCCATTTGTGACTGCATTTCTGGCACTGGAATATTCGTTTTTCGCTGACAAGCGTATAATTTCCGCCTTCAACATTAATGGCTTTTCCGTTGATCAGCGCGTCTGCGATAATTTTTCTTGCCTGCTGAACAATCCGCCCGAAAGTCGCTCGGGAAACACCCATTTTCTGACCTGCCTCTTCATAAGGCATCCCCAGAAAGTCTGCAAGACGGATGGCTTCCCGTTCATCCACTGTGAGCTGAACCTCATCTAATTCGGTCATGGGAATGCCTCTCGGCTTGAAGTAACTGATATCCGGGTTAAACGCTACAATACGATTTTTTTTGGGTCTTACCATACAAAGCTCCTTTTATGAGAGTAAACTCATAAGAATGAAATGTAAGTATTTTCATTCCGATTGTCAAGAAATAATTTCTCAAAATTCTGATGACAGACAGCAAACATCATTATCAGTGTTGTTACAGGAAAATGTTTAAAAATTCAAGGCAGAATCATTGTCCGTCTGCCTGAAATTTAAAACATTTTAATTTAACAAATTGAAATTATTTATTTATCAGAATAAACTTGCATCCTGAGATTATGAATATTTTCAAAAAAATTATGAATAATATTCCAAATTTTAATTTAATTCAAAACATTTTTCAGGCAGATTGTTTAAAACTCCTTGATAAGCATTGTCATATTTGATACAAAAATATTAACTGCTCATTTTGCACAGCGTCAGATTGAAGAATATATGGATTCCGGTTTGCAGAAATGTCAGTCGGCAGGGCGGTCGCTGACGCCAATGCCGTTAAGTTAAGGGACGATCCGGAGTGCTAAAATGAAATTTTAGCAATGTTGCTGAAATTTCAGCACCGTGCTAAAATTCGCTTCGCTCCGCTTTTATAAGATGACGCACTCCGGAAGGCTTAACTTAATGGCATTGGGTCGCTGACGCTCCCGAGTCCGAGCCTCGCGTGAGCGAGCGGAAGATGAAAGGAACGGAAATCACAGAACTTTGCGAACCTTGTGCAAGCTTTGTGTTCTTTGCGGTGAGAAAGAGCTGCACGTCATCTCATACCCATTCGCTTTCAAAAAACGGCGTTTTCTGTGTCTATTCTTAGCCGGGGCGCTTTTCAGTCGCCCGGCTAAGAACAGATAGCAATTCAAGCGATTTGAGTCTGTTCTCAGCCGGGGCGCTTTACAAACTGAAAAAACCGATCTTTGAAAGCGAATTGGTATCAAAAGCGGGCAGCGGGTTAAATCTGTTGATAAAAATCTTGCTGTAAAGCGGGTTTATCTGTTTTTAGCAGGGCCGCTCTACAGTCCTTCAAAGGATTTGACCCGCTACCCAAAAGCGGAAAGCGATTACGGGAAAGATACAAATGGGGAAAAAGAATAAAAATAAAAAGAAAACAAGGCGTCAGAAAGAAGTGCAGTTGCAGGCTCACGATCTGACATCGGATCAGCTTCTTGAAAAAGGCTCACTGGAACTTGAAGCGGGAAAAGCAAGAGATGCCATTGCCACACTTAAATTTGCGGTCAAAAAGCACGGCACGTCCGATGCCGCCAAGACCCTGCTTTTTCGGGCATATCTCATGCGGGAATCGCAATTACGGCAGAAAAGCATGTCGGTTGAAGCCGAGGCATTGAAAAAACAGGCAGAAGAATATATGCCGGAAATAGGCAGACTGTCCGAACAGGACCTGACAGCTTATCTTTCTGCATGCTCCGCAAAGGAAGCATTTAACATTTATGAAAAATACACAGCCGCAAACAAACGGTCTCCGGCAGCCGAACAGTTCCTTGCAAACCGGCTTTTCAAAAGCGGTCATCTGATAAACGCGGGGGAATTTACTGAAAAACTGGATCCGTCTCTGCCCCTTTGCCGTGATGCGGGTCCCGTACAGAAAGCCATGCCCCTGATGAACAAAGGAAAATGGGAGGAGGCGCTGGAACTGCTGGGGGGCATTTCCCGCCAGTCTCCCTTTGCGCCTGTTCGCCTGTTTTGCCGCGCCATGGTCTGTTTTTACAAAGAAGACGATGCGCTTATGCTCAAAGCCCTTTCCATGATACCGGAAGATTTTCCGCTCATTGATCTCGTAAAAGAACTGAAAGAAGCGGCAAACGCTGAAAGCGGCGAGTCGGCGCCCGCGGTTCCTTCGCCCCGTTTTCAGTCTTTGTGGGAAGGCGCCGTAAATATGCGGGCTGAGGTCAGAGAACTTTTGCGCTTGCTGGAAAAGGGACAACTGCGTCAGGCAGCGCAATCCATCGTTGCTATCGCTGATGCGGCTTATCCCCGGGATCCGGTCGCTGCGCGGGTCCTCATACTGGAAATTTTATGGAATATGGTGGTGCAGGACAAAATCGGGGATATTGATTTTCATAAATTAGTGCTGAGTCTGATAGAAGGCAAACGTGCGGAGACATTGCTGGCAAAAACGCGCTTAACACGTTCCCGCGAGCCTTTATATGACCTGGGCCGCTATATTTCATTTTTGGTAAAAGAATTTCCGGAACCCGAAGCCGCAAAAATTGCACACTCCACGGTTCTGTCATATACAGCGCATCTGTTGAACACCGTCGGCGTCCGTTCCGCAAAGGAAGACAGAGGTTTTAAAACATATAAAAAACTGTTGGGCATCCGGTCCGAAGCGCCGGAAATGATTCTGATTGATATGATCAAGGAATCTGTGCGTTTAGATCCGCTCAACAGGGCGGCATACCAGGTACTTACGGAGTTTCCGCGCTTTTCAAGAGCGGCAAAAAACGGCGTGGAAGCCGTACTGACCGATATGCTTGCACATTTTCCGGATGATCCTTTTCCCTGTCTGGAACTGGCGTCTTTATATGATGAAAAAAATGCCTTCCGAAAAGCGGAGCATATTCTGGCAGAGGCGATGAAGCGTGCGCCGCATGACAGCCGGGTGATTGACCGGAATATCATTGCGCTGCTGGTTTCTGCGGAACAGAATATTCGGCGTGAAAAATTTCATCTGGTTGCAAAAGATATTGAAAAAGCGGAGCAGATGAAAAGCAGAAAGCTTGCGCCTTTTATTGCCGAGAAGCGAATCCTCTGCCGATTGATCGCCGATTTCCATTCCGGCGCAGGTACGGCCGATACGTCGCCGGAAAAAACCGTCGCGGCAGAGATGGACGCGCTCCCGCTTTTTGAGCAGTTGAGGATTCTGTCGGTTCTTGCCACAGATATAAAAGAGCATCATATTGCGCTGCAATGCCCTGCTATGCTGGCATATACCGAAAAGCTGTTTGAACAGAAACTGAAAACATCAGCTTCCCTGCTTTCCTCATCCGAGCGGGTCAGGCTTCTGATGCCGCTGGAAAAAGATTTTGCCCCGCTCTTTCCTTTCCGGCAACTGGCGCCGGTTTTCCTGAAAAAACAGAAAAATATTCTCAAAGGCATTGCGGATGCCGAAATTTTTCCGGTTTTTGACATCATATTTAAACCGGCATGGTTTGATGTGATAAAAAAAGAAATTAAGCGGAGAATAAAGACGGCAAACCCCAAAGACCGTCTGCTGCTGGAATTTTATCTTGTTACCGTTCAGCACATCACGGGTCATGCTGATGATGCGGGACTGTTCAAAAATATAATTGAGCAGGCATCGGGTACTCTGCGGGAAGAACTCCGCACAAGCTCCCGCCGGCTTTCCGAATATGCAGAAGGCGCTTTGAAAAAAGCCTTGGAAATGTTTGATTTTGATATTCTGGATGACAGGGATTTCTGGGATGACAACGATATGGAGGATTTCCTGCCTGAAGAAGAAGCCGAACTCGGGCTTCAGGAAATGTTGGAGCGTGTCCGAAAACTGGAAGGCAGAGGCGGGGTGCCTGAAGCGGAATTTCTGAATGAACTCATCGCCGGTTTTGAGACATTCGTGGACAGTTTCGAGGTTCGGGGGGAGCCGGATTTCATTGTTTTCGAGTTAAGAGAGATGCTTCGGTCTGCGGCGCCGAAAGCCTGTCAGGATTTTGACGAGCTGGCGGAAATCGTTGACCGCAACGGACTGAAAAAACAGCTTTCCAGAGAAGCCCGGCTGATTTTGTTCGGAAAGAAACGGTAGGAAACGGGGGGGTGCCTTTGTTGAAATGACAGACCGGGGGTTTGAAACGATAGGGTAGGGCGGGGTTCAATGCTGTTAAATTAAGGGCGGAAACATTCAGTTCCCCCTTTTTTAAAGGGGCCCGG
>DZCT01000161.1 GCA_022736535.1 Desulfatirhabdium butyrativorans
AAGGGGGGCAGGGGGGATTTGATTTTGTTTTTTTTGCCGCAGACGCACACAGACAGACACAGACAGAAATGTAGGGTGGGCAACTCCGTTGCCCACGCTGTGTGCTATACCGGTGGGCAGCTATACCGGTGGGCAGCAAGCTGCCCACCCTACTGCTGACCTACCCTTGTCTGAATGATATGAAGCATTTCATTTTCGCTATTTTCAAGATGCACCGTCTCATTTTCAGAAAAGCGTTTTGACTCGCCTTTTGCCATTCTGTGCTGTCTGTCAGTTGTTGCCGTCCCCGAGACAATCACCGTGAAGGTCAGCGTTCTGCCGTCAGGTTCCGTCACAAACGCCGAACCCGGATCAACGGCAATTTCCGCAACTTCAAGATTCTCTTTCTGCTCCAGCAGCGTAAATGTTCCCCAGGGGTGATGAACGGTCTTATGCTTATGATATTCCTTGCGCCCCCTCTTTTTAAGGTCTGCCACGATGGATTTGACATCCCGGCTGTTCTCCATGTCCGAGACAAACACGGAATCCGGAGTTTCCACCACCACCATATTGTTCAGACGGTTGACCGCGATCAGACGCTGCCTGCCCATGATAAAACAGTTTTCCGTGTCTTTTGCGATCACATCGCCGTCAATCACATTGCGGTTCCCGTCTTTGGGCAGAAAATCATACAGCGATTTCCATGAGCCGATGTCGCTCCATCCGAAATCCGAAGGCAGCATCACGCCCCGGTCTGTCTTTTCCATCACGGCGTAATCAATGGAAATATCTTCCAACTGCTGATAGGCTTCTTTTGTGACCGAATCATCCGACATCATTGCCTGCATTTTTCGGAGCATTTCAGGATGAAATCTGCCGAAGGCTTCCGAAATAACAGATGCTTTGAATACAAACATGCCGCTGTTCCAGAAAAAATTGCCGGCTTTCAGATACGTTTCCGCAGTTTTCATATCCGGCTTTTCCACAAATCTTTTGATTCTCAATGCCTGTGCGGATATTTCTTTTCCGCCTTCGATATAGCCGTAGCCGGTTTCAGGATAGTCGGGTCTGATGCCGAAGGTGACGATATGCCCCTCGTCGGCAAGGTGTATCGCGGATTTCAGCCGGTTCTGAAAATCCCCGACATCTCTGATCACATGGTCTGCCGGAAACACGCATAAAATTGCATCGGATTCATTTTTCAGGATATTCAGCACGCCGAGCAGAATGGCAGGCGCGGTGTTTCTGCCGCAGGGTTCGGCAATCACTTTTCCTTGGGGATTGATGCCTGTTTCTTTTATATGCCGTGAAATTTCATGGAAATGTTCTTTTCCGCAGACAATCCGGATTTTTTCCGTATTCAGCACGGGTGAAAGACGTTTGACAGTGCTTTGGACAAGGGAATCTCTGCCGATGAAATTGACAAGCTGTTTGGGATAGAGTTCTCTTGACACGGGCCAAAGCCGGGTCCCGGTTCCGCCCGCCAACAGTATCGCATAAATTTCTATTTTTTTATCAGTCATGGGTTCACAGGTTCGGGGTTCGGGGTTCGGGGTTCGGGGTTCGAGGTTCGAGGTTCGGGGGGGCTGCCTCGAACCGCTGACCTCGCACCCCGAACCCGTTTATCATCCGTTCTTTTTTTCAAAGGTTTTCATAAAATCAACCAATGCTTTCACCGCTTCAATGCCGCTGGCGTTGTAAATCGAAGCCCGGCATCCGCCCACCGAACGATGTCCTTTCAGTCCGCCGAAACCGTTTTCCGTTGCCTCTTTGATGAATTTCTTTTCCAAATCCTCATCGGACATGCGGAAAGTGACATTCATCAGAGAGCGGCTGTCCGGCGCGGCAGTGCCTCTGTAAAAGCCGCTGCCGTCTATGCAGGCATAAATCAGCTCGCCTTTTTTGCGGTTGATTTCTTCCATTTTGTCCAGACCACCGACAGTTTCCTCTAACCATTTCAGCACCAGTTGAACCGTGTAAATCGCAAAACACGGGGGCGTGTTGTACAGCGAATTTTTCTCGCTGAAGGTCGTGTATTTCAGCATGGTCGGGATGTTGTCCGGGACCTGTTTGAGCATATCGTCACGGACAATCACCATGCAAACGCCCGCGGGCCCGATATTTTTCTGCGCGCCGGCATAAATCAGACCGAAAGGGGAGGCGTCAAACCGGCGGCTCATCATATCCGAAGACATATCCGCAATCAGGGGAATGCCTTTTGTATCAGGAAAACTCGCCCACTGTGTCCCTCTGACGGTGTTGTTGGAGGTGATGTGAACGTAAGCCGCATCGCTGTTGAAAGCAATATTTTTCGGAATATAGGAAAATTCCTTATCTTCGGAAGATGCAACCGTTTTCACTGATTTTCCCTGTATTTTGACTTCCTTGATCGCCTTGGTGGACCAGGTTCCGGTGTTGACATAATCCGCAGATTGTCCCTGTCCCAGAAAATTCATGGGAATCATGCAGAACTGCAAGCTGGCACCGCCCTGTATAAAAAGGACATGAAATCGCTCATCCAATTTCAAAATCCGTCTGGTTCTGACAATCGCATCATTCAGGACATCTTCAAACCATTTGGATCTGTGGCTGATTTCCGTGACGGACATGCCGGATCCGGCAAAATTCAGAAAAGAGTCTCTGATTTCTTCCAGAACAGGAAGCGGGAGTGCGGCGGGCCCCGGGTTAAAATTGTAAATTCTGTTGTTTTTCATCTTAATTTTCTCCGATCCGAATTGAAATTCCGGCGATGCGGTCTGATGTTCCGCAGCCGCATCACCTATATATAACCGCTTATTTTGCACAGATAAATTGCCGGATGTCAACCGGTATTTTCGGAAATATAATTGAAGCGGATATTTTTTCTCGGACAGGAATATGAATTTTTTATGAAAAACGAACAAGTTGCAAAAGTTTATATTCACAACACGATAATAAAAGGCGTAAAAAATATCTTGACCCCTTCTGTCTGTAATGGTATCTTGCGCTTTATGTATAGTCACTTTATAACTATATTGTCACAAAAAATATCAGGTTTCAAATTTTCAAAATGAAAAAACCTGTTCTTAAAAAAGATAAAACATATTCATTTTCTGACTGTTTCGACCTGAACCGTCCGATGAAAGAAATACCGGAATTTTTCGGTTACAAATATAATTTTGAAGAATTAAGCGGGAGCAATCTGTTTTCAGTCCGGGGTCCCGCCCTGCTGTTTTTGGACAGGCGTTTTTGTACGGAATTATAAAAAAATCGGAATTTTTGAAAATTATTTTCTGCATTCTCAAAGGGTTTTTAACGTGTCTGACGAAAAAAAAAACAAAAATAACAATCATAAAGATTCTGTTGCTGAAAATGACAGAAAATTCGGTCCCGAAAATCAGAAAGATAAGGTGAAATTCGAGATTTACGGCGAAGAAATGATTGAAAAGAAAGTCAAGTCAAGCGGAAACAGCGGCAGAGTCTATCTGCCGCCCGACTGGGTGGGTCATCATGTGAAAATCATCAGGATTGATTAAATTACGTGTTGAAAGCTGAACCTGAATCCGGTATTATCAAGGTCGGCAAACGGTTCCGGCAAACCGGAAACCGGCTGAGACGTAAAATAACACCTTATGATTCTTTAACTTTTAATCGGATGAAACCATTCGGTCCGAAAGGATTTTGTCAGTGGATAATGTCCTCATAAGAAGATTGAAAATGGAGGATGCGGACGATATCAGCAGAATTTATATGTCCATTACGAACAATGCTGCCGGTACGGATTCCAGAAAAATTATTGAGGAATACGCCCGAAAACAGGAAAATGCCTGTTTTGTGGCTGAAATTCAGGGCAAAGTGGTGGGCTATATCATCAGCCATCTTTTGTCAGGCGGTTTCGGGTCAGACAGAAGCGCGTGGATTCCGCTGCTCGGCGTTGCCCCCAAATTTATGGGGCAGGGCATCGGTAAAAAACTGGCTGAGGCAATGTTTGATTTTTACAGGTCGGCGGGTATAAAATGTATTTATACATCGGTCAGATGGGATTCTGCTGATTTATTGTCTTTCTTTAAAACCCTTGATTTTGACAGGAGCAGTTTTATCAATCTGCGGAAAGTTCTCGACTGAATCTGATAATTGAAAACAGAAATCTGAAACACGAAAGCACAAGCTTTTATAAAAACACTATATAAAAACACGGGTAGCGGTGTAGAAGCAGGTGATTTCGGGGTGTCATTCTGAGCGTAGCGAAGAATCTCTGTTTCCGAGGCTGAGACCCTTCGCTGCGCTCAGGGTGACAGTAAGGGATTCATTCTGAGCAGAGCGAATAGTGTCATTCTGAGCGGAGCGAAGAATCTCTGTTTCCGAGGCTGAGACCCTTCGCTGCGCTCAGGGTGACAGTAAGGGATTCATTCTGAGCAGAGCGAATAGTGTCATTCTGAGCGGAGCGAAGAATCTCTGTTTCCGAGGCTGAGACCCTTCGCTGCGCTCAGGGTGACAGTGAGAGTGTTCATCACCTCTTCTATACCACTACCCAAACACGATATAAAAACACGGAAAAAAATGGATGAAATGGCGGAGAAAGCCCTGTTTGCCGTCGTCGGAACGGTTCCGGTCGAAGATTTTCCGAGAGTCTGCGGAGAGGTCTGTCTCGGAGATGAGCAGATTTGTATTCAGGGCAAGCACGGGGGCTTGCCCCTACTGCCTGTAAACCGCGGGACGCCCGCGCTTTTGGCGGCAGCGATCAAAACCGGCGAAGTGCTGGGAATGCCCCTGCCGCTGGCTTTTCTGGCAGGCGACATCGGCAAGGGAGACGGCAGCCGCGAGCTTTACGCATGGCTGGAAATTCATCTGAAAACATATCAGCTTCAAGCCCTTGTCTTTCATTATCTTCAGCCTGATGCGGACTGGCATAACCGTGTGCTGTTTTCGGCTCAGGAAATGAAGCCGCGGCCCCTGCTCATTGCAGATGCGGGTTTTATGTACGCGGCAAAAATGAGCGGACAGTCCCAAATCTATGATCTGTTCACGCCGGACGCGGGCGAACTGGCATTTCTGGCTGATGAAGAAGCCCCTCATCCTTTTTATACACGAGGCTTTATTCTGCATGAGGAAAACCGCATTCCCGAACTGATTGCCCGCGCCTGCACTTACGGGAATGCGGCAAAGTTTATGATTGTCAAAGGGAAAAAAGATTATATTGTCTGTGAGCAGAATATTCTGGAAACGGTTGACAGTCCCTCAGTTGAAGCGATGGAGGCCATGGGCGGCACCGGTGACACGCTGACAGGCATTGTCACCGCGCTGGCAGCTTCGGGCATGGAAATCGGCAGAGCCTGCGCCGCCGCGGCGCGAGTCAACCGCATTGCCGGATATGATGCCGCCCTGAATCCCGCTTCGCAGGTGGCAGAAATTATTGCCCGGATTCCCAAAGCGTTGAAAGAAGTTTTGCAACAAGTGTAAGGCGGACACGCTTCGCTTAGTCCGCCCTGCGGGCTGAGAAGTAAAACGGGTTTATCTGTTTCAGCCGGGGCTGTTCTGCAGTAAATACAGTAAAACGGGTTTCAAACCCGTTCTACAGGTGTTCGGCGGATACGCTTCGCTTTGTCCGCCCTACATGCTGACAAATGCCAAATTCCGAAACAATCACTTACGAGCAGATTTTCAACGTCACCAGCAACGGCGTTGTTGTGACCGACGCACAGGGAATTGTCACGCATATCAACCGCTCAGGCGAGACAATTCTCGGCATCAGCGCGAAAGCGCATATCGGCATGTTTGTTCTCGACATGCTGCCTTTAACCGGAAAGCAGGTTCTGAGCGCTTTGGAAACCGGAAATCCCATCCTCGGACACCACATCATCGGAAAAAAAGTTGATCTGATACTGAATATCACGCTGATCCGACACGGCGCGCAGGTTTGCGGGGCTGTCTGCAATTTTCAGAAAATGCAGGATTTCGAGCTGACCGCGCAGAAGCTTGAATCCCACAGGCTTCTGAACAGGCAGTTGAAAGCCATATTTGAATCTTCTTCGGACGGGATATGGGTCTGCGACGGAAAAGGAACGGTCATCAACCTGAACAAAGCATCGGAAAAACTCAACAGCATCAAGGCAAAAGATGTTCTGGGGAAAAATGTCGCCGATATTGTCAAAATGGGCGTGGTTGACCGTTCCGTGACGCTGGAAGTGCTGAAAACCCGGCGTCAGGTCAGCGCGATGCAGTATATCAAAAGAAGCGACAGGTATCTGCTCACCACCGGCACGCCCGTGTTTGATGAAAACGGCAGCATTTTTCTGGTCGTCATCAATGAGCGGGACATGACGCAGTTGAATGCGATTCGCGAGCAGTTGGAGCAGTCCCGGATGGTCACGGAGAAATTCAAAGACGAGCTTGCCGAAATCAGTATGCTGGAACTGAAAGCTGAGGAAATGGTCGCAGAGAACGAGCAGATGCGGCAGGTGCTACGGGTCGCGCTCAAGCTTGCCCGTCTGGAAGTGTCGGATATTCTGATTCTGGGAGAATCCGGAACCGGCAAGACTTTTCTGGCAAAATTCATTCACAAAAACAGCCGCCGAAGCCGGAAACCTTTTATTCAGATCAACTGCGCCGCACTGCCGGAAAATCTCTTAGAAGCGGAACTTTTCGGCTATGAAAAAGGCGCGTTTACCGGCGCACGGGAGCAGGGAAAAGCCGGATTGTTTGAACTGGCGCATGAAGGCACGCTGTTTTTGGATGAAATCGGCGACATGCCGCTTTTTTTGCAGGCGAAGCTGCTGAAATATCTTGACGATCATGAAATCATGCGGCTGGGCGGGACCCGGTCCCGGAAAACCGACTGCACGGTTATCGCCGCGACCAATCGTGATCTTGAAACGCTTGTCGCTGAAAAACGCTTCCGTCAGGATTTGTATTATCGCCTGAATGTCTTCACGCTCCGCATTCCGCCGTTGCGGGAGCGTCCTGATGATCTGTTTGAACTGCTCAACTACTTTCTGAACAAATACAACAAAACATATCAGACCCGGAAACAGATTCGCACCAAAGGCTTGGAAATACTGCAAAGCTATTCTTTTCCCGGAAATGTGCGGGAACTCAAGAATATTGTCAAGAAAGCGGTGGTGATGAGCGAGGGGCAGATATTGGATGAATTTATTCAAAACATGCTTGCGCCCATGCTGAATGCGGTAACGGAAAAAATTCAGCCGGTTATCTCGGAGCCGGCGATCTCTCAGGTTTCTCGGAAAAAAAGGCAGTTGACGGAAGAATTGCTGGCAAAAGAGAAAGAGATGCTGAAATATGCAATGAAGCGGTGCAGAACCACGCGGGAGATCGCCGCAGAATTGGGCGTCAGTCAGCCCACGGTGGTCCGCAAGATGAAACGGCACGGATTGGGGGGCGGCAATAACAGGGATTGCTTATAAGCAGGGATTGCCTGGCGATTCCGGAAATCCCTGCTTATACACAATCCTTGCAGATCACGCTCTCTTTTTCAAAGATTCTGTCAAAACCATCCCTGTCATTGCGAGACATTCCGGGTCAAGATATTTCTCCGCCTCTCCTTTGAACAGCACTTTGCAGTCCGCGGGAAAATCATCATCTGCATCATTAAACAATAATAAAACCGGCATCTTGGGTAAAGCGTCAAACACTGCGGAAACCTCGTAGGAAAGTTTGATGTCCGGCGTTTTGCCTCCCGATGTCTCACAGGCTTTTCTCAGCGCATCAGCTTTTCCCGAAAAATGCCTTGCAACGGGTCGTTCCACATTATTCAGAAATCCCTCCGCAAAAGGCGCGGTATCCTTGAAATCTTTGTAAGATACCCAATCCCCCGGTTTCGGTTCTTTTTCAGGATACAGGAGAAGATATTTGCAGAGAATCACGCTGACAATATGACTCGGACGCTCTCCGGCTGCGTTCAGAATGCCTTTGGATGAAACCCGGTAAGATTCCCCGAAAAAAGGAATAATGACCGCATCTTGTTCTTTTTTCATGCCGGCTTTCAGAGAGATATTTTCAATATCAAGGGATTTGAGCTGAGAGAGATAATCCTGATATATTTTTTCAAAAATTTCAGCCTGCTGTTTCATCATCAATTCCTTTCTTTCAGGTAGTTGTCAAGCCGTGGCGCAGCGCAATCTTTTCAAACATCCGCGCCATTCCCGCGCCGAGAGAGAAAACAGAACCGATGTTGAGATGCTCCTCTGCCGTTGAGTCAAAAAAGAGATGAAAATCAGATGCGATGCCGTCATCCGGCAGCCAGTAGCAGATCAGAAGCGGTATTTTGGGCAGCGGATGCAGCACCAGCGAAATATCCGACTGATAATGTTTTTCCACACGTTTGCCGTTAAAGAGACGAATGAGGTCTTCAAAAAAATCAGGATAAGAATCAGCGATTTTTTTCATCCGTTTTTCACATTGCTGTACAAACAGCCCGTTCCGCACCCTGCCGTTGGGAAGTTCCCGAAACGGGACCCAGTTCCCGGAAACAGGTTTATCCGAGCCTTGGACAATGTAATTCAGGAAAGGCGCCACAATCCAGGGATTTGTATGAATATCCGTGAAAACATTGCCCTGCGAGTCAACACTGACATCTTTTCCCATCACTTTGATCGTCAGCCGTCCTTCGGAAAATCTGCCGCCCAGCATCTCCGCTTTTGCCGCCAAATCCGTAGCCGCGACAGCATGTTTCAATTGCTCCAAAGCTTCAGATGCCCCTGTGTCTGCTGCTGGCTGCTCCTGCCCTTTATCTTTAAATTTTTCAATAACATCGGCAGGAATGCGGGGACATTCCTCAAGACGTTTGAGTCCCCTGAACACAGCGCCGGCAAAAGCCATGCAGGTCGGTTCAAGGCATTGCCGGCAGTTGGATTTGTCGAGCAATTTGAAAATCTCCATTGCATTGCTGAAACGAGACATTGATGCTTTCTCCTTTTATTCAGATAGATAAAAAGTCTCTCGCAAATTGTCTCTCGCAGAGAACGCAGAGAACGCAAAAAGTCAAAATTTCATTTTGACACTCCGGAAATCTTTCCTCCTTTGCGGACTTTGCGTCCTTTGCGAGAAATAAAAAGTCTCTCGCAAATTGTCTCTCGCAGAGAACGCAGAGAACGCAAAAAGTCAAAATTTCATTTTGACACTCCGGAAATATTTCCTCCTTAAATATTTCCTCCTTTGCGGACTTTGCGAGAACCTTTTAAGGATGTCTTTGCCTTTTCAAATAACCGGCGAAACTCGGTCAACAATTTCCTGAAGCCAGAAGCTGCCCATTTTTGCATCGTTTTCATCAAGCCCTTTGATCACGGCAATATAATCTTTCCCTTTTTCCTGAATGCCGATACGGATTTTTTCCAGAAAATCATCCCGCAAAGCGATGTCTCCCTGTTCGTCTCGTCGCGTTCTGAAATTTTCCTCGATTCGGGTCCACATTTCCAAAAGCTCATCGCCTTTTTTGAAGCAAAGTTCTTTCAGGCGGCTGATGCGTTCTTCAATTGCCATCGTCAGCTTTTCTCTAAGTCCTTCTAAGAGCAATTCCGGGAAGTCCTCAGAAACAAACTGGGAACGGACATGCTGATACCACTGCATCAGTGCCATGAGATTTGCAATGTAAATACAGTTGTTTTCCACAATTCGTTTGACGCCGTAATACACGCCGGGCGCAAACGCCACATTTCCGCTTCTGCCGCCTTCAAATATGAGGCGATTCGGTCTGAGTTCATCGCCCCTGAAGATGGAACCTGCGGCAATCAGCGTGCCGAAAGTCAGCCGGGAGGGTCCCACAAGCCCGCCCTGTCCTCCGAGAAAAATCGGACGCTGATTCAGCATCACGCCGTTCGGCACATCGCCGATAAGCGAAGGCGTTGCTTTGTCCTGATTGTGGGTATAGTTGAAATGAATATAGGAACTGCCCACCTCGCTGTGATCCTTGCGGCTCGTGCCGCCGGACATGAAGCAGTCGCAGAAATTTATCAGACTCCCCAGCGTGACAAACGGAAAAAGAATGGTCTGCTTCAGTCCCACCGTATGCGCCGCGCCGGCTTCTTCCTCTAAAATCGTTCCTTCCCTGACCTGCGCGCCGGATCCCATGCCCGCTTTTCGGAGAAAAACCGCATCTTTGAAGAATCCGCCTTTGAGCGAGACTTCGGGACCGACCTGACAGTTTTCGACCGTGGCAGGCGCTTCATAGCCTAATTTCGCATCCCGCAGAATCAGCGTTGATTTTCCGTAAATTTTGCAGCCGGAGTAAATGACCACGCCGTTGCCGGAAATCCGCCCGATTTCGACATCTTCGCCGATTTCAACGCTTGCGGGATTGGGAATTTTCACGCCTTTGTTTTGTAACATTTCTATTTTTATGATATTTTTATTCATTATGATGCCTCAATTACTTCCGTTGCCAAATCTTTTTATTTCTCACTTCTCACTTCAAAGATTTCTCGCTTCGCTCGAAATGACAATGTTCGCTCGAAATGACAATGTTCGCTCGAAATGACAATGCACTTCTCACTTCATATAGTTCAGAAATGTAGGTTGGGGTGAGCCTGCGAACCCCAACACCTGCCGGATGATGTCGG